>NZ_JAALEB010000171.1:0-21668 GCF_014145165.1 Dietzia sp. Cai40
GGGCCGAGACCGCATGGGCGCCCACAGCATCAGCCGCAGCGCCGCCATCCGTGCCGCCGCCCCCCTCGCCGGCGGCCTCGAGCACCTGGGGTGCGCGCCGTACCGGTCGTCGGGTCCGCAGATCGACGAGGTGGAGTTCCTCCTCGATCCTGATCCATCGCTGTCCATCGGTCATCGGAGTCACGGTAGGGGAACCGTTCGGGGTCCGCACCCGCGGCGGGGGGCGCCCGGGGTCAGCGCATGATCCACGTGTCCTTGCCGCCACCCCCGCGGGAGGAGTTGACGATCAGCGACCCGGCGGGGGCCACCCGGGTGAGGCCGGCCGGGACCGCGTGGGCCGTCGTCCGGCCTCCCTCGCGCCTCAGGTGGGCGAAGGCGCGCAGGTCGACGTGCCGCCTCTGCATGCGGGTGCCGTCGAAGGTCGGGAGCGTCGACAGGGCCACCACCTCCTGGGCGATGAAGCCCTCGGGCCGGGTGAGCAGCTCCTCGCGTCGTGCGGCCAACTCCGCCTCGGAGCACTCGGGCCCGATGGTGATCCCCAGCCCGCCGTAGCCGTCGATCGGCTTGACCACCAGCTCCCCCAGCCGGTCCAGCACGAGGTCGCGTTGGGTGCGGTCCGCGCACAGGTAGGTCGGCACCTGCTCGAGGACCGGGGCCTCCCCCAGGTAGAAGTCGATCATCGCGGGCACGGAGGCGTACACGGCCTTGTCGTCCGCCACCCCGTTCCCGAGGGCGTTGGCCACCGTCAGCCGCCCCCCGGCGAGGGCGTCCAGCAGGCCGTCCCGCAGCGGCTCGCCGTCGAGTCCGGGGGAGCTGAGCAGCATGTCCTCGTCGATCCGCGCGTACACCACGTCCACCCGCTGGAGCCCGTCGCGGGTCCTGCGGTGCAGGATCCCGTCCCGGAAGACGACCTCGTCAGGGGTGACGAGTGGCAGGCCGGCCCGGTCGGCGATGAGGCGGTGCTCGAACCACGCCGAGTCCGCCGAACCGGAGGACATCACCACCACGTTCGGGGTGTCGCCCGCCGCCGGCGGTGCCGCCGCCACGAGGGTCTCCCGGATCATGGGGAAGGCCTGGTCGGGAGAGTGGAGATCGAACTCGTCGACCAGGTCGCCGAACAACGCCGACGTCATCTCGCGGTGGGCGGTGGAGAAGGCGACACCGGACGGCACGCGGACGTTGTCCTCGAGGACCAGCCACCGACCGTCGTCCGCGCACACCAGGTCGATCCCGCAGATGTGCGCCCGGATCCGGTCCGCCCCCAGCGCCCGCCCGGTACTCCCGCGGAACCCCGGTGCCCGATCGAGGGCCTCGGGGGCGAGGTGCCCGGCGGCGAGGAACTCCTGCTCGCCGTAGACGTCGTCCAGGAACGCGTCGAGGGCGCGGGCGCGCTGCTCGATCCCGGCCGCGAGCCGCGACCAGGTCTCCGAGGTGATGATCCGGGGGACGAAGTCCATCGGGAACGCGTGGGGACGCTCCTGGCCCGTGACCCGGAAGGTGACCCCGGCGACCGAGGCCTCCTGCTCGGCCCGCACCTGCCGCGCCCGGAGCCTGACGGTCCCGATCCGCTGCAGCGCCGTCAGGACGGGGTCGTACGGGGCCCGCGGCCGCCCACCGGCCTCGACCGCCTCGTCCCAGCTCGGGTCCTCGTCCAGGCCCTCGATCGGGAGGTAGACACCGAACAGTCGCGAGTGCGCGTCCGGGACGGGCGAACGGGAGCCGCTGGTACCGCCGGTCTCCACCACCAGCAGGTCCACGACGTCCTGGACGTGGGCCCGGCGGCGCAGGGTCTGCCGCTGACGGAACGCGCTGCTGCCGTTGTAGAGCGCGTCCTCGACCAGCGCGCGCACCGTGTCCAGGTCCCCCGTGCCGGACAGCTGCTCGGCCAGGGAGTCGACCAGGTCGGTGATGACGTCGGCCGCCGGACGGGGGCGGAAGGTGACCGGGTCGACCAGGGCGCCCTCGAGACCGGATCTCGCGGCGCGCCACAACGCGGCCCGGAGCCTGGTCTCCACGGGTGCGGACGGCTCCGCACCCCGCGCCAGGGCCTCGGCCTCGCGCTCGACCAGCGCCCGGAACAGGGTGGCCACGAGGGCCGTGGCGTCGGCGGAGGGGCACGCGTCGCACACCAGGATCTCCACCGACCGCCCGTCCGCGCCGGGTTGGATCCCGAAGCCGACCATCGAGGCGTCGGTGATCACCCCGCTGCCGACGAGGTCGTCGACGAGTGCGTGGTAGTCGTGCGCCGAGCACACGCCCGCCACCGGCGCGGTGGTCGGCCACTGGGACGCGGCGACCGAGCGGCAGCTGGCGTACCCGGAGTCGGATCCGTCGCGGAGGAAGGGCGAGCTCGCGGTGAGCGCCAGGAACACCGGGAGATGTGGGGCGATCCGGCACGCCAGGGCGACCGCCTCGTCGGTGTCCACGGCATCCACCCGGATCCGGGTGCCGCAGTAGATCTGACCGCGGGCCAGGAACTCGTAGTCCGCCAGCAGCCGGCGCATCCGGGGGCTCTCGTCGACCAGCGCCGACCCCGGGGGGACCAGCGGGACCGCTCCCGCGGCCGCCACCGTGAGGCCGCGGCCCTCGCCCACCCGGCGCAGTCCCTCGCGCGCCTCGTGCAGCCCGGAGCGCAGGCCCGAGGCCGTGTGGGCCGGACGGGTGCGTGTCCGGATCACACAGTTGCGCACCTCGTCGGCAGCGACGTCCGCTGATCGGTGGGCCAGCAGCTCGGACGCCCTGGGCGTGAGCTCCCGACTCTCGGAGTCGAGGACCTGGAGGTCCTCTTCGATCACCGCTGACCTGAACTGGGCTCCCATGAAGGAAATGTAGTGCGGGCGGGCGGGGTGCACATCCGGTCGGGATGTGGGATGGGTCTCAGCGCGCCTTCCAGACCGGAGCCCGCTTCTCCGAGAACGCACGCGGGCCCTCCATGGCGTCCTCCGACGTCATGACGGTGATCATCTCCGTGTCACTGACCTTCCAGCGGTCGTCCTCCGCCGGGCGGGTCCCGTCGCTGATGCCCAGCGCGACGCGCTTGCTGGCCTGGACGGCCAACGGGGCGTTGGCGGCGATCACGCCGGCCAGCTCGAGCGCCGCGTCGAGCAGGTCCCCGGCCGGGACGACCCGGTTGATCAGATGCAGGTCCAGTGCACGCTCGGCCGTGACCGGCTCGCCGGTGAGGATCATCTCCATGGCCACCCGGTGGGGCAGCTGGGCCGGCAGCCGGAACGCACCGCCCGCCGCCGCGATGAGGCCCCGCCTGACCTCCGGCAGTCCGAAGATCGCGTGATCGGCGGCCACCACGAGATCGCACGCCAGCGCGATCTCGCAGCCCCCGCCCAGCGCGGTGCCGTTGACCGCGGCGATCACCGGCACGGAGACGTGATGCTGCATCATGCCCGCGAAACCCCACTGGCGGTTCTCCGCCGGGAAGATGTCCTCTCCCCGGGAGATCGCCTTGAGGTCCGCCCCCGCGCAGAACGACTGCTCCCCCGACCCGGTGAGGACGACCACCCGGATCTCCGGGTCCGTGTCCGCCTCGTGCAGGGCCCGCCCGAGCAGCGTGCTCACCTCGCCGTTGACGGCGTTGCGGGCCTCGGGGCGGTCGAGGGTGACGAGCAGGATGTGATCGCGGCGCTCGGTGCGGACGGCTGGACGGGTCTCGGATGAGGTCATGCCCCCAGTCTCGCCCGGCACGTCGGCACACGCGGGCGAAACGCCCACCTCCCCCGGGCCGGTGCCATGCGCGAGACTCTCCACCGGGGCCATACAGCGGGGGAGAGGCGCTCACCCCTGCTGGGCAATCGCACACTCCTCGGATATATTTGATTTCGATTCTCGGCCGAGGCCCCTCGGTCGTTCGTGATCCCCGGAGATGAGGTGGCGGATATGGCCGCAACACGACTCGCGCAGCGTCCGCAGCTCTCCGAGGAGGTCGCGGACCACGTCCGGACCCGGATCATGAGCGGCGAGGTGCGCCCCGGGGACTTCATCCGTCTGGACGAGACCGCGGCCGCTCTCGGGGTGAGCGTGACCCCGGTGCGCGAGGCCCTGCTGACCCTGCGCGGGGAGGGGCTGGTCGATCTGGTCCCACGACGCGGTTACCTGGTCTCGCCGATGAGCAGGCAGGACGTCGAGGACATCTTCTGGCTGCAGGCCCGGCTGTCCAAGCGGATCGTCGACCGTGCCATCACCCGGTTCGACGAGGCGGCCCTCGAGCACCACGCCCGCCTGGTGGAGGACTTCGAGGCGGCGGCCGTGACGGGCGATCCGGACCGTGTGGTGAGCGCGCAGTACGCCATCCACCGCTCGATCAACCGGGCGTCCCGGTCGGACAAGCTGTCCCGCTTCCTCAACAACGCCGCGCGCTACATGCCCTACCGGCTCTACGCCGAGGATCCGGACTGGCGGTCCACCGCGCTCGAGGACAACAGGCGGATGCTCGAGGCGCTGCGCACCGGCGACGTGGAGACGGCCCACGCCGTGGTCGACCGGGAGTTCACCAACGGCGCCGACCTGCTCATCGCGCACCTCCAGCGCGCCGGCGTGTGGGACGAGGACCGCGACGAGGACCGGGGCGCGACGCTGGTCGCGCAGGCCTGACCACCCGGCACTCGTCGCGCAGGCCTGACCACCCGGCACTCGTCGCGCGGGTCCGACCCGCGACCACCGGAGGCCGGGGCGACACCGCCCCGGCCTCCGCCGTCTCATCTCCGACGTGAGCCCCGGGACGTCACATCAGCGGCCGTCCGGTTCGCAGGCGCCACTTCAGGTCCAGCAGCAGCACCCGGTAGGTGAGGGTCCGGACCGGGTACGGGAGCATCCGGTTGGCCGCCGCGGTGAGCGCCAGGAACCGCTCGAAGCGCCGCTGGTCCCGCGGGTCCCACGCCAGCCCCAGCGCGTCGCGGAACTCGCGGTGCAGGAACCCGGTCGTCACCCACTTGTTCAGGCGCCCGAACAGGACCGTCGTGGGCTGCGGCAGCATCCGGAGCTCCGTCAGACCCACCAGGTGGTCGCGTACCGAGTCGTCGAATCGGATCCGGGACTTGCCCTCGTGCCAGTAGTCGTCGAACTCCGCCCGCGTCGCCGGCCACTGGTCGGCGCGCACCTGGAGCGTCGTCCCCAGAGACGGGGCGGAGCGGTAGAAGGCCTCGCGGTCGGACTCGGTCATGGGTCCGTGCAGCCACTCGAAGACGTCCTCGAATCCCACGTACAGACAGGCGGCCACCCACATCTGGAGCTTCGGGTCCACCGCGCTGTACTTGACCGGACTGTCGGGTGTGGAGTGCACCCGACGGTGGATGCGGGTGACCTCCTCGCGGTAGACCCGCTTGTCGTCGTCGCTCCCCAGCGTGGCCACCGCCAGGTACTGGAAGGTCGTCCGGGCCCGCTTCAACGGCCTCTTGTAGACGTTGCCGGTGTCCACCCGGCTCTCGCGTACCCCCCAGCCCACCTCGGGCCAGGACAACTGCATGATGACGTTGGCGACCCCGCCGGCCGCACCGATCGAGTCGAGGGCGTCGGGGAGGACGGGCGGTCGACGGCGTGGGGTGGGCGGGGCGGGATTGCGGTGCAGTTCGGTGATCACGTGGCGGTTCTCCTCGGGTATCGGTGTCGTTCGGTCGGCGGTGACGGATCAGGCCGGTTCGGCGGTGACGGATCAGGCCAGTTCGGCGGAGTCGAGCAGCCAGCGGTTCCCGTCGCGGACCAGGGTCACGACCATGCGGCTCGCGTCGACCCGGCCCTCGGGCACGGTGACGTTGGTGATCTCCTGATCCAGGAAGACCAGCACCACGGCGCTGCCGGTGTCCACGCTCTGAACCCCCGCGTGGGTCACGGTTCCGGTCGAGGTGCCCTGTCCGTTGGTGAGCAACTCGCGCAGCCCCTCGGAGACCTCGCGATAGCGGTCGGCGAACTCCGGAGTGGCGTCCGCCACGACCGCCTCGATGTTGGCGTCCACGTCGCCGTGGTCGTAGGACGCGAGTTGGACGACCAGGCGGGTGGCGTCCTCGACCGCGCTGCGTCGGAGTTCGTCCTCCCGGTGGTCCGACCACACGAGGTAGCCCAACCAGGCACACGCGGCCACCAGTGCCACCACGACCACAGCGCTCACGATGCGAGCGGAGTTCCTCCGCGGGGGGGTCGTGCCCTCCACGGGATCATCGTCCACCGTGGAGGTGTCCGCCCGGGCCTTGTCCTCCGGGACGTTGTCCGCCCGGGCCCTATCCTCCGGGACGTTGTTCTCCCGGGCCCTGCCCTCCGGGACGTTGTCCTCCCTGGGTGCCTCAGCCGCCATGACGCAGTCCTTCCATCATCGTCGCCCAGTACGCGGCGATCTCCTTGCCGGTCGGGACGAGCACGGGGTCGACGGCCATGTCCGGGCCGATCCTGGTTCCGGGTTCGGTCGCCCCCGCCAGTCCCTCGTCGTTCGGTCGGGGAGCCGCCCGCGATCCCCGCTGCTCCAGGTCCTCGCCCGGCGGGCAGTACAACCGCAGATTCGGCTCACGCGGGGAGTGGTCGACGACGTCGCGGGGCTCGTACGGGTAGACGCACACCGGCCCCTGGGTGGCGACCAGTTGGAAGTCCGCGCGACCGTCACGCACGGTCCCCGCCAGGGCCCGCAGTCCCCGCTCGCCCTGCGTGAGGCCGGCCTCCCAGGCGGGTCCCCGATCGCGGAACACGGGTGTGACGACGAGGGTGTTGGCGAGCAGGCCGGCCGCGTCCTCCCGGTTGGCATCGAGGAGCACCTGGGCCCGGAGCATCGCCTCGGGTGATCGGTCGAGCAGGTACACGAGCGTGTCCTCCCGGCGGGCCAGCTGCTCGGCGACGTCGCGGGCCACCGAGGCCGACCCGCTGAGCGGATCCGCGCGCGCCGCCAGCGCGCGCACGGTCACGAGCCCGTCGCCGACGAGCCCGCGGAACGTGGGAGCCTGCTCGGTCAACACAGCCGTGAGCAGTGCGGTGTCCTCGAGGATCGCGCCAAGCCGCGGGCCGTTGCCCTCGAGAGCGGTGGCCACGCTGTCCCCGAACGAGGCCAGGGACTCCGGGTCCAGCGCCCGCAGCGAGGTGTCGATGTCGGCGATGAGGTGCTCGATCGACGCGGGTTGCTCGTCCTCGGGGACCAGCAACTCACCACCTTCTCCCAGGTAGGGACCGGCTCCGCTCGTCTGCCGGACGTCGAGCCGGTTGTCCCCCAGGGCCGTGCTGGTCACCACCCGGGCGTGTGCGCTGACGGGGATCCGGGTGCCGTCGACGATCCTCAGGTGGAGCCGGACCCCGCCGACCCCGTCGAGAACGGCGTCCTGGACCTCCCCCACGTCCACGCCGCGGTAGGTCACGCGCACCCCGGGTCCGACGCCCCGCGCGTCCTCGACGTGGGCCACCACCCGGAAACCACTCGCCACGTCGGCGTCCTCCCCGATGTACCGGATGCCGTAGCCGATGGCGACCACCGAGATGAACGCGAACAGCAGCGCCTGCGTGACGATGTGGCGGTTCACGGCGCACCCCTATCCGCCGGACTGGTGTGAGACAGCCGAAGCGGTGACAGTCCTCGTGGCCTACTGCCGCTGAATCCGAGCTACTCGCGGGCAGCGGTATGCGACTGAGTCGAAATGACGTGGGCGACGGGCCAAGTCTTGCTGAGGTCAGTCAGGACGAGGTCGGCTCGGAAGCCTTCGGTCAGCGCGCCACGGTCGCAGAGACCGACACAGGCGGCCGGGCCTGAGGTGATCAGTCGAACGGCGTGTGGGAGTGAGAGGACGCCGTCGCGCACAAGTCGCACTGCGGCTGGGAGCATAGAGGAGGGAAGGTAGTCACTGGCCAGGGAGTCGGCCACACCGGCGACGACGAGCTCGGCTGCCGAGACGTTCCCGGTGTGGGAGCCGCCACGGACGACGTTCGGGGCGCCAGCAACGACGAGCATGCCTCGGTCGCGGGCGGCACGGGCGGCGTCCAGGGTCGTTGGGAACTCCGCCACGGTGCAGCCGCGGTCGGCGGCAGCCGCGACGTCTTCCGGGGTGGCCAGGTCGTGGCCGAAGAGCCGGATGTGTCCGGCTCGGGCCAGGTCGCCCAGCCACGTGAGGGCGCGGTCTCGCACGGTGAGACGTTCGGCGCGGGTGCGACGCCACCGATCGACGTGGTCGACCGCAGCGGCCTCGGTCATACCCTCGTTGGTGATCAGCCACCGCTGCATGGTCGTGGGGTCGGCGAACTGCCCCTGCCCCGGTGTGTGGTCCTCGTGCGAGACGATCGGCACCCGTGCGCGTTGGGAATCATCCGGTGTGGTGATGCTCCGAAGCCTTTCAGAATCCGCGGAGTCGTCGAGTGCGGCCAGCTCCGTTGCGAGCAGCGTCCGGCCGTACTCGCAGCGGGCGTCCAACCGGTGCAAGACCTGGTGGTCGACCTGGGTGTCGTCGGCATGACGCAGCGAATCGGACAATTCTGCGGCAGCGGGGGAACCGATCGTCGTTCCCACGATGGAGTGCTCCTGGAATGCAAGGCCGTGGAAGGCGGTCGTGATTCCTGCCGCGCGTAGACGGCCGCCCGCCGACGTCAGTGCGAAGGCAGGGTCTAGGACGACGCCCGGTCGCGGCCGGGTCTCCCGCGCGAGGATGTCGGTGTGGACGTCGACCAGGCCCGGCAGCAAGTGGGCGCCGTGGGCGTCCAGGGTGCAGCCGGCACCCGGCGGGTGTGGGCCCACCTCGGCGATCCGACCCTCGCGCACCACCACTCTTGCGTTGTCCTCCACCCGATCGGGTAGCACCGCTGTGACGTGGCCGATCACGAAATCTGTCGGCGGCCAGCACGAGTTTCCGAAGGTCATGACGACACATTCTGACAGGGCCCTATGGCCGTCGCATGAACGCGGAAGTCATCGGTCGTTCACCGGCATCGGATGGTCGGACGGGGTTCACTCACCGTTCTCTCAACCCTGATCGTCCGTTCGCAAGTCCTCTATAGGTTTCGGGGTGTTCGACCAAGTCCTACAGAGGGGTTTCCATGATCGAGCTCGTCGAGGTGAGCAAGACCTACAAGGGGGGCGTGCAGGCGCTGCGCCGAACCAACCTGACGATCGAGGCCGGGCAGGTGACCGTGCTGCTCGGTCCTTCGGGAGCCGGCAAATCGACACTGCTGCGGTGCATAAACCTGCTCGTGCAGCCCACCACCGGGACTGTGCGTGCCGCCGGTCTCCCGGCACTGGACTCGCGCCGTGCATTACGACGGCATCGCCGGCGCACTGGCATGGTTTTCCAGCACCACCAGTTGGTCCCGCGGTACACCGCGCTGCGCAACGTACTGCTCGGCCGAGTCGGCTACCACAGTTTCTGGCACGGTCTCCTGCCCGCTGGTCGCGCCGACGAGCGCATCGCCCTCGAGGCGCTCGACCAGGTGGGTCTGCTCGACAACGCGCTCACCCGGGTCGACAATCTCAGCGGCGGCATGCAGCAGCGCGTCGGCATCGCCCGCGCACTCGCCCAACAGCCGCAACTGATCCTCGCCGACGAACCGGTTGCCAGCCTCGACCCGGCCACCGCAGTCCGAGTGATGGCGCTGTTGCGCCGTGTCTGTCACGACAACGGCATCACACTCGTCGCCAGCCTCCACCAAGTCGACCTGGCCCTTGAGCACGCCGACCGCATCGTCGGCCTCGCACACGGCGAGATCGTGCATGACAGCCCCGTGTCCGATGTCACCGATGACGCCATCCAACTCATCTACGAAGGCGTCACTGAGGAATCCGACGGCGACACCGTCGCCAGTACTGTCACCGGCCACCTCACTGCTGGTGTCCGCTGACCGGACGCTGCTCGCACCACCCGAATCACACTCACCACATCCTGGAGTTCTTCACAATGATTAGACCAGCCCGTTCCACAGCTGCCGCACTGGCGGCGCTGATCTCTTTCGCGCTTGTTCTCACCGGCTGCGGCTCCGGTTCCACCTCCGAGCCTGCCGCCGGCGAGGTGCCTGAGACCCTCCGCGTGGCCCTGCTGCCCGACGAGAACGCGTCTCAAGTGATCCAGGACAACGAACCGCTCAAGGAATACCTACAGGACGAGTTGGGCGTCGAGGTCGAACTCATCGTCACCACCGACTACTCCTCGATGATCGAGGCGATGACCCGCGGCCGGTTGGACCTGGCCTACTTCGGGCCATTGTCCTACGTGCTCGCCCAGGAGAAGGCCGACATCGAGCCCTTCGCCGCGCTGCAGGAGGAAGAAGGCGCTGCCCCTACTTACCAAGGGGTGTTTCTCGCTAATGCCGACTCCGGCATCACCACACTCGGCGACGTCGCTGGCAAGACCGTCGCGTGGGGAGACCCGGCCAGCACCTCCAGCCACCTGATACCCAAGGCCATGCTCGCAGAGGAAGCGGGCCTGCGCGTCGACGACGGCGATTACGAAGAACAGCACGTCGGCGCCCACGACGCGGTGGCGCTGGCAGTGCAGAACGGCAACGCCGACGCGGGCGGCATGAGCCTGCCCATCTACGAGCGCATGGTCCGAGACGGGACCATCGACCCTGAGGTGGTCGTGACCGTCCAGGAGTCCGAGCCCTACTACAACTACCCGTGGACTATGCAGACGAACCTGCCCGAGGACTTCAAGGCAAAAGTGCGGGCGGCGTTCTTAGAACTCGACGACGATGCCGTGCTCGAGCCGTTCAACGCCGCCGGTTTCGGACCGGTGACCGATCAAGACTACGACGCGGTGCGCGACCTTGCGCCCCTGCTGGACATCGACCTGGCGGACTACCAGTGACCGCCGACACTTTGCCGGACCCCGTCGAGGAACGGCGGGAAGAACAGTACCGGGACATCTCCCGTCGGGTGTGGATTGGCTGGGGGCGCAACAGCGCGGCCATGGGCGTCGTCGGCGTCCTGGTGCTGGTGTGCGTCTGGGCGGTGGGACTACTCGACGGCGAACGGATGATCACCGGACTGGCCGACATCGCCGACCTCCTGGGCGACATGTGGCCCCCGGACTTCACCAACATCAACCGGTGGTGGGGCCCACTGTGGGATTCGATGTCGATGAGTATCGCGGCCACCGCACTGGCGGTCCTGCTGTCGGTCCCACTCGCGCTGCTCGGGGCCCGTAACACCTCCCCGCACCCCACCGTCTACGCGGTCGCGCGCCTGGTCCTCAACACCCTGCGATCGGTGCCCGAGCTGATCATGGCGATCGTGTTCGTCGCCGCCGTCGGCTTCGGCGCCCTTCCCGGCGCCCTGGCACTGGGTATCCACTCCGCCGGCATGGTCGGAAAGTTCTTCGCCGACTCCATCGAACGCGCCGATCAAGCATCCGTCGAGGTCGCCCGCGCCGCCGGAGCCACCCGGGCACAAGTGATTCTGCACGGCATCCTGCCGCAGGTACTGCCCCAAATGGCCGACGTCACCGTCTACCGGTGGGAGCTCAACTTCCGCGCCTCGGTAGTCGTCGGCGTCGTCGGCGCCGGCGGCATCGGATTCGAGCTGATCGCCGCCCTCCGCACCCTCCAGTACCAGGAAGTCTCCGCAATCCTGCTCGTCATCCTCGCCACCGTCACCGTGGTCGACGCCCTCGGCGGAGCATTACGAAGAAGGTTCCAATGACAAACGCGTCCGCGCGCCCGGTGGTCGTCCTCACCCACCGGGTGCATCCCCAAATCCTCGACATGCTCGGCCGCGAGTGCGACGTGGTGCCGAACCAGCAAGACGACAGCCTCCCGGCATCCGAACTGAAACGCCGAGTAGCACACGCCGACGGGCTGATGGCGTTCATGCCCGACCAGATCACCGCGCAGTTTCTCGACGGTTGCCCGCGACTGCAGGTGGTCGCCGGCGCACTCAAGGGCTACGACAACATCGACGTTAGCGCCTGCACCGAGCGCGGCATCTGGCTCACCCGAGTCGAGGACTTACTCACCGAACCCACCGCCGAATTGGCAGTCGGGCTGCTGATCGGCCTCGCTCGACACGTCGCGACCGGTGACCGCACCGTGCGAGCCGGTTTCCGCGGCTGGCGGCCGGTGCTCTACGGACGCACACTCGTCGGCTCCACGATCGGCATCGTGGGCGCCGGCGTACTCGGCCGGGCCGTGGCGCAAATGCTCTCCGGATTCAATCCCCGACTTCTCTACCACGACCCCGATCCGGTGCCGTCCGCAACCGCGGCGTCGATCGGTATGGAACGGGTGGAACTCGCCGAGCTTCTGCAGCACAGCGACTCCGTGGTGGTCTGCGCCCCCCTGACGGCGGACACACTGCACCTGCTCGACCACCAGGCGATGACATCGATGCGACCCGGAGCGCTACTGGTAAACGTCGGACGAGGCTCAGTAGTACACGAAGACGCAGTGGCCCAGCTCCTGCGCAGCGGACACCTCGGCGGATATGCCGCAGACGTGTTCGAATTCGAGGACCTCTCCCGACCCGACCGCCCCAGCGGCCTGCACCCGGACCTGATGGAACTGACGAGCCATACCCTCTTCACCCCGCACCTCGGATCTGCGGTCGCGACGGCACGCTTGGCGATCGAGGAACACGCGGCGAGATCCATCCTGCAATCACTCGCGGGAAAAGTGCCCGACGGAGCCGTCAACGACCCGCGGAAACCGTCGACCTCCTCCGTTCCCGCAGTATGATCACGCCCATCAGCGACGCCGCACCCACCAAAACCAGTCCTCGGGTACCGGTGTACCTCGCCGCCGCCGACGCACTCGCCGAGCAGATCGCCAACCAGCCCGTCGGCACCCGGCTCCCCTCAGAAGACGAACTAGCCCGCACCCTGGGGGTCAGCCGGCTCACCGCCCGAGCCGTGCTGACCGAGCTGGAGAGGCGCTATCTCGTGCGCCGTCGGCAGGGCAGCGGCACCTTCATGTCCCGACGCATCGACTACACCATCAGTCGACACATCCCACCGTCCTGGAGCGCAAGCGTCCGCAAAGCCGGATTCACCCCAGACGTTCGCACCACCGGATGGCGACTCGAGACCCCACCCACCGAGGTCCGTGGCCGCATGAAAGTGGGAGCACGCAGACAACTGCTCGCACTCTCCCGTAACCGATACATCAACCACGAGCTCGTCGGCTACGCAGACACCTACCTCGACCCCCAACTCGTCCCCGATCTACCCCAGATCCTCGACCCTGCCGGCTCATTGCACGACACCCTGGCCAGCCACTACAAACTGGAACCCGAGCGCGGATGGTTCGGCGTCGCCATCGACCCGGCGCCACCCCACGTCGCCGAGCACCTCGAACTGAGCGGCCGCCCACCGGTCATCTCAATTCGGTCCCGCACCGATGCCGCCGCACGCAACCACCACCCCGTGGAACTCACGATCTCCTGGCTTCGAGCCGACGTATTCCGAGTCGAGGTCGACTTCGACACCACCTAATCAGGACGACAAACCCATCGCCCGCCCCGAATAACCGCAGTCACCAGGGGACTGCGGCCCCGGAAGGGCCGTCTTGTTTCTTGGAAGGTCGAGGGCGGAGATGCATGGTTGCTTCACGTCCACCGTTCGACGAATGCACGCACAGCGGTGTTGGCGATGTCGGGGTGTGATGCGGTCAGAAAGTGCTGCCCGCCGTCAACGATCTGGAGTTCGGCTGATGGAGATTGCGTGAACTGTGAAATTCCATGCTCGGCGTTGGCGACGGAGTACACCTGGTCGGCGGTGCCTTGCAGCCACAACACTGGGCATTTCACTTCGTTGAGGCGTGCCTCGAGGCCATCCCGGTCGCGGAGATTGATCGTGCTCGTCCGGAGTCGGCGCCGGCCCTCGTCTCCGGTGTAGTTGGCGCGGTAGGTTTTCAGCCAGAAGTTCCGTTCTTCGTCGGAGACATTCTCGCCGAAGCCGGCGCCAAGGACGGCGATAACGAAATCGTCGTCTACCACCCAGTCGTCACTGACTGGCGCCGATAGTGCATCGATGGATGGGCTGCAGAATTCTGACCCGTCCCTATCCGCCAGACTGAGGTGAGACACCCGGACTGGCTGGATGAGAGGCTGGGGCGCGACTGAAGGAGAACCCAGCATGACGATCACTGCTACCACTGCTGCGGCCGTGGAGGCCTTGCAGCCGACGCCGGTGCCGGCACAGGAGACGGTGGAATCCCCGCGGGCCGGGCGGCCGGCGCGGCGGACGTTCACCGCCGAGTACAAGCGGCGGATCGTCGCCGAGTACGACCAGGCCCCGGCCGGTGAGAAAGGCCGGGTGCTGCGGCGTGAGGGACTCTACGATTCCAGCGTCAAACAGTGGCGGGCCCAGATCGAAGCCGGAACACTGGGCAGGGTGTCCAAGAAGAAGCCTCGGGAGGGCCTGTCGCCGGAACAGGCGCGCATCGCCGAACTGGAAAAGCAGATCGGCAAGCTCGAGACGGACGCGGCCCGAAAGGACGAGGTCATCGCTGATCGTGACGCCGCTTTGGAGGTCATGGGAAAAGGTGTCGCGTTCTTGGAGGCGCTCTCGAAAAAGAACACGCGGTGAGCCGGGCGGCCTGGCGCACCTGGCAGGCCGAGACCGCGCAGCTGCTGACCGCGCTGCTGGGTGTGGTGCGCGCATGTGCGCTGGTTGGCCGGTCGCGGGCAACGCACCACCGCCAGGCGAATCCGAAGCCGCGCGCCTACGGCCCGCACCCCAAAGCCCGACATCCTGCCGAGCTCAGCGACCCGGACCGCGCCGCGGTGCTGGGCGTGCTCACCAGCGACGCTTACGCCGATCTGTCGGTGGCCCAGGTGTGGGCCCGAGAGCTCGACGCGGGCCGGTATCACTGCTCGCAGCGCACAATGCACCGCATCTTGGCCGCCCAGGCGATGAACGGCGAACGCCGCAGGCAGGCTACCCATCCGCCGCGCAAGATTCCCGAGCTGGTGGCGACCGCGGCAAATGACGTCTGGTCCTGGGATATTACGAAAATGCGGGGTCCGGCCAAGGGCGTCTGGTACCACGCCTATGTCGTCATCGACATCTTCTCCCGCTACGTCGTCGGGTGGCGGATCGAGACCGTCGAGGACGGCGAACTGGCGGCTGACCTGGTCGCTGACGCCATCGCTGAGCAAGGGCGGGCACCGGGGTATCTCCACGCCGACGGGGGCGCGGCGATGACCTCGAAGCCGTTGGCCTCACTCCTGTGCGATCTGGATGTAACCCGGTCGCACAATCGGCCGCGGACCAGCAACGACAACCCGTACAGCGAGTCGCAGTTCAAGACCATGAAGTACACGCCGAACTACCCCGAGCGGTTCGCCAGCATCGGTGCCGCCCGGGCATGGATGAACCGGTTCACCCACTGGTACAACCACGAACACCGGCACAGCGGGATCGGACTGCACACCCCGGCCAGCGTCCACGACGGCACCGCCGATCACATCCGCGACAAGCGGCAGCTCGTGCTCGACGCTGCCTACGCCAAGCACCCTGAACGGTTCACCCGGCGCCCGCGCCCACCCCGGCTACCAGAGAAAGTGACCATCAACGACCCCGCAGCCCGATCAGCCGAAACTAGCCAGGCTCAACCGACCACTGCACGTCTCAATTGATTTGACACGCTCCGCACCCCCCACGGGCGGCTGGGCGTCGGGGGGGCCGGTGGCACCGGGCGGCAGCGGTCGACCCGCGCGCGCCTCACCGCCGGTGCCCAGGGCATCCAGCGAGCCGGGGAGGTCGAGCGCGCCGTCGAACATCATGTGGTCCCCGCGGATCGCGACGTCGAAGTTCGTGACGAAGCGCTGCAGGGCGTCCAGGGTGGGGGCCACCTCGTCCCCGAAGCCCTCCATGTCCTCGAGCAGGACGGTCAGTGTGCGCAGTGACGGCGTCAGGCGCCCGTCCGTGGCCGAGGTGAACTGCTCGACCTGCACTGTCAGGGCGGTGGTGGTGTCCATGAGTGCGGTGATCGTCTCCCGACTGGCCGCCGCCTCCGAGACGAGGTCGGCGGACACCCGCATGCCGCGGTCGATGAGCTCGCGGCGACCGGCGAGCGAGGCGTTGACCCGGTCCAGGGCGAGGATCGTCCGGTCGATCTCGTCGCGGTTCGCCTCGTACAACTCCAGGGCGCGGTCCCCACGCTCCCGGATGCGCCCGATCTCCTCACCTCGCCCGTCCAGGGCCACGGTGAGCTCCTCCATCACCGAGCCGAGCTGCGCGATCCCACTCCCGTTGAGCAGCAGTCCCAGCGAGGCGAGGCTGGACTCGAGATCCGGACCGACGCCGGTGTGCACCCGCGGAACGACCCCCGTGTCCTCGAGTAGTGCACCGGTCGCGGGCGCCGCCGGCGGGGTGAGCGCGATGAACGGGCTGCCGAGGGCGGTGGGCAAGCGGATCTCGGCGAAGACGCCGGCGGGGACGCCGGAGTCACCCTCGAGGCGGACGCCGATCACGGCCTCGGTTCCGTCGGTGCCGACGCTGCGGACCCGGCCGACGAGGCGTCCCCCGTAGCGGACCTCCGCTCCGGGTGCGAGCCGGTCGGCGCGCTCGAACCGCATCTCCACGTCCGCCGAGCCCTCCCCGGTGTCCATCCCCAGGGGAACAGACTGGAGTGCGAGTTGTGGCGTGTTCACGGCCACCATCGCCGCACCCCCGAGCAGTGCCACCCCGAGGAGGGCCACGAGTCCGCGCACCAGGTGCGGACGGGTTCTGGTCTCACGCATGGCTCTCATCCACCCCCCGCGACTCGTTCGAACGCCCCGACCAGGCCGATCGGGTCACTCTGTTCGACCGGGAACATGAGCGGGTTGGTCAGGCCGGCGCCCGTGCACAGTGGGAGCGGCTCACGCCGGCAGAGCTCGCGGCCACGGGCGAAGTGGGTGATGTTGGACGAGACGTTGAGGCGGATGCGCGCGCGACCGTCGGGTCCGATCCCGGCCGCGAGGTTCTCCATCATCACCGGGTACAGATCCAGGAACTCCGCGAAGTCCGCGCGGTGGCGGGCGTACAACGCCGTCACCTCGCGGGTCGCGGTGGTCGTCCCGGTGATGTCGTCCCCGCGCGCGGCGACGAACGCGTCGAGTTCGTCGAGGATCACACGGAGGTCCTCCGCCGGGGCCGCCACGTCGATCTGGTCGTCCCGGAGCTGCCGACCCAGGTCGTCGAGTCCCAGCACGAGGTCGCGCATGGTCTGGTCGCGACCGCCCGCGGCGTCCATCAGCACCGCGAGCTCGGTGACGATCGCGTCGAGATCCTCGGCCCGGTCCCCGCCCACCGCCGAGACCGTGGACAGGTTCCTGATGGCCCGGCTCAGCGTCTCCCCCCGGCCGTCGAGGGCCTCGGCCCCCCGGTCGAGACCACGTGCCACCTCGTCGGCTCCGGGCGAGAACGCCGAGCTCAGGGTGTCCAGGCTGGAGACGAACTCGTCGAAGTCGAGGGGTGCCCGCGTCCGCTCGGCCGGGATCACCCCGTCGTCCGGGAACGCCGGCCCGCCCACGTAGGCGGGGGTGAGCTCGACGAACCGGTCGGCGATGACGGCCGGGTTCATCACCACAGCCCCCACGTCCGCGGGCAACCGCGTACCGGGCTCCAGTGAGAGCCGCACCCGTGCGAGGTCCCCCGTCGGCTCGACCTTCTCCACGATCCCCACCTCGACCCCCACGATCCGGACCTGCGAACCGACGTACACGCCCTCGGCGGAGGCGAACTCGGCCGTGATCACCTGGCGACCGCCGTCTCCCCGGGCGCCGGAGAGCAGAGAGGCCAACACCAGGACGGTGGCGAGGGCGGTGACGAGGATCGCGACGACCCTGGTCCGGCTCACACGTCTCAGTTGCATCCGTCCATCACCCCCAGGGCGCAGAGCGCCGAATCCGGGATCGGGCCGGTCGGTGTGGCGACATCCGTCCACGGGCCGTTCCCGGCCGCGTCCGTGACCGCGCGGAGTCCTGGTGGCATCCGGGTGAGCACCTCGTCCATCGCGTCGATGTTCCTCTGGTAGGTCTCGCTGATCGAGCGCATGTTGCCCAGCACGCGGTCCACGTCCTCGGCCTCCTCGTCGAGCAGCACCCGCACCCGGGTCGCGAGATCCTCCAGGGACGACACGAGGGAGCTGAGCGCCTCACGACGCTGGGTGAGCACGGTGACCAACACGAGTGACTGGTCGGTCAGAGCTCGGATACCCGCCTCCTGCGAGACGAGGACCCCGGTCAGTTCGCGGGTCGTGGTGACCACCCCGGACATCCGCGCGTCCTCGCGGGCGAGGAGACCCAGGGCCGCGGAGACGTCGTCGATCGACTGACCGGCGGCCCCGGCGTCCTGCGGCAGGATGCTGTCCAGGCTGTCGATCATCGCGCTGACGGCCCTCGTGTCGAGCTCCTCGGCCAGGTCCGTGACCGCTCCCCCGATGTCGTCGATCATGTACGGCGACGTGGTGCGTTCCACCCCGATCCGCCGGTGCGGGCCGAGGTCCCCCCCGCCCGCCGGCGTGACCTCGAGGAACCTGTTCCCGAGGATCGACTTGAGACCGATCGTGGCGGTGCTCGCCTCGCCCAGGTCCTGGCCCCGGTCGAGCCGGAACCCCACCACCGCCAGCCCGTGCTCCAACGTCAGGGAGTCCACGCGGCCACTGGGCACGCCGGCCACCAGGACCGGGTCCCCCGTCCGTACCCCCCCGGCGTTGGCGAACTCGGCCGCGTAGTGGTCGGTGCGCAGGACGTACCAGAGTCGGAGCAGGGCCATGCTCGCCGCGAAGACCGCGATGACCAGCAGGATCGATGTGGCTCCCACGAAGACGGTGTTGCCGCGACGGGTGTGCCTCGGGTCGCGGACGAGGTCGACCAGACTCTCCCGCACCATGGTGATCGGACTCATCGGCACGCCCCCGAGTTCCGGTAGCCGAACAGGCTGGTCTCCCAGTCGTCCCACTTGACCGTGAAGTTGCACATGTAGAGGGCCAGGAAGCCACCCTTCTGAGCCTGGGCGTTGACCTCCCGGGCGAACAGCGGGGCCTTGCCCATCGCGGTGTCGAACGCCGGGGTGTTGGGGATCCACCCGTCGGTCGTGTGACGAGCGGCGTCCACGCTCGCGCGGAGATCCGGATCGGTCTCGCGGAGCATCGAGGCCAGTGTCGCGGTGGCCGCGTCCCCGCGCTCGATGAGCACCGCGAGGTCGTTCCCGCCGCCGTCCGCGAGCGCCCCGGAGACGGTGTCGAGTCCCCTGACCAGCCGCTGGAGGTCCTCCTCCCGCTCGGTGAGCGTGGTGTTGAGCGCCGTGATGTTGTCCGCGAGCCGGGTGTACACGTCCTGCCTGCCGACGATGTCCCGGCTCAGCAGCGCCAGGCGGGCGAGCAGGACGTCCATGGCACCCGGTTCGCCCTGGAACGCGGCGACCACGGTGCGCGAGAGGGTGTTGACCTCGTCCGGCCGCACCGCCTCGAACAGCGGCTTGAACCCGTTGACGAGCGCGGTGAGGTCCACGGGATCGGTGGTGGCCTCCAGCGGGATGCGCGTCCCCTCCGGCAGCGGGTCGGCACCGCCGACGGCCGGTCCGCCGTCCTGTGGGGAATCGAGGGAGAGATAGCGGATGCCCAGCATGTCCCCGTAGCGGACCGACGCGCGCGCGCCACTCGCGACCGGCGCCGAGCGCTCGACCTCGAAGTCGACGACGGCGATCGTCTCGCCCAGGGGGCCGACCTCCCGCCCGACTCCGAGCACCCTGCCCACGCGGACGCCGGCGACCGTGACCTCGGAGCCCGGGCCGAGCCCGCCGACGTCGGTGAACTCGGCGCCGTACGCCCGCGCTCCCCAGCCGATCGGCCCGCCAGATCGACCACCGGGCCCCGGCCCGCGGGGAGTTGGAAGACCATGTCAGTGGTATCCGGGTTCCGACGTCGACTCGGCCGCCGGGTCAGACACCCGTGGAGCCGTGCTCCGAGCGGAGCGCGCCCTTGACCACCTTGCCGCTGGCGTTGCGCGGCAGCTCCTCCACGTGCACGAGGTGCTTGGGCAGCTTAAAGCCGGCCAGTTTGTCGCGTAGCCACCCGGTCAGCTCGTCGAGGGTGATGTCCGCGCGGCCCTCCTCCTCGTGCTGGGCGACCACCGCGACGGGCACCTCGCCCCACTTCTCGTCCTTGCGACCGATCACCGCGACCTCACGGATCCGGGGGTGGCCGGCGATGACGTTCTCGACCTCGGCGCAGTAGATGTTCTCACCGCCGGAGATGATCATGTCCTTCTTGCGGTCCACGACGTAGACGAAGCCCTCGTCGTCCATCCGGACCAGGTCACCGGAGTGGAACCAGCCACCCTCGAAGGCCTCCGCGGTCTCCGCGGGCTTGTTCCAGTAGCCGGACATGGTGGTGGGTCCGCGGTAGACGATCTCGCCCACCTCGCCGGGACCGACCGGCTCCCCGAACGCGTCGATCACACGGGCCTGCAGGGTGGGGATGACCTTGCCGACCGACCCGAGTTTGCGGATCGCGTCGTCACCGTCGAGCGCACAGGTGATGGGGCTCATCTCGGTCTGGCCGAACACCGCGCAGTTGAGGGCGTCCGGGAACGTCTCGGACATGGCGCGCAGGATCGTGTCCGTGGACGGGGCCGCACCCCACGAGATGTTGCGCAGCACGAGCGTCCGCGGGCGGGCCTTCTGCTCGGCGCAGACGGCCTGCCACTGCACCGGCACGAGGAAGACGCTGGTGATCCGCTCCGCCTCGAGGGTGTCGAGCAGGGCGGACGGGTCGAAGGCCTGCAGGGGGTGGACCACCGTGACGCCGCCGAGCTGGAGACTCGGGGCGATCGAACCGAGCGCCGCGATGTGGAACATCGGGGCCGCGCACAGTGCGCGCCCCTCCTCGTCGAAGAGCCGGAACACCCGGATACAGGTCAGGGACTGGGCGGTGAGGTTCTCGTAGGAGAGCATCGCGCCCTTGGGCCGACCCGTGGTGCCCGAGGTGTACATGATGAGGGCGGTGGAGTCCTCCGGGACGTCGACCGGCGGATGCGGTTCGCCCTCCTCGGCCAGCGCGTCGGCGAAGGTGGTCTGGTCCTCCGTTCCGGACTCGCCCCCGATGACGATGTGGTCACCCGGCTCCTCACCCTGGGCACGGATCGCCCCGACGAGCGGGGCGAGCAGGGCGTCGGTGACGACGACCTTCGGCGCGCAGTCGCTCACCAGGTAGGCCAGCTCGGCCGGGGTGAGGCGGAAGTTCACCGGCACCGCGATGGCACCCAACCGGTTGATGCCGAGCACCGCCTCGACGAACTCCGGGTTGTTGAGGGTGATCAGCATGACCCGATCACCCCTGGCGACCCCACGACGGGCCAGCGCGTCGGCGAAGAGACCGCTGCGCTCGTGTAGCTGCGACCAGGTGGTGGTCTGGCCGAGGTAGCGGAGCGCCTCGCCGTCGGGGTTCATCTCGGCGTGGGTGGCCACCCACGTGTTCCAGTGGTTGCGACGGGCGGCGTGGAGTTCCGCGACGGGGTCCATGGTGGCGGTGGTCATGATTCGGCCTTTCGTGGGCGGTGAGGGTGGAGGACCGGGTCAGGAGAATTCGGGGCGTCTCTTCTCGAGGATCGAGGCGACCCCTTCGGCGAAGTCGTCGGACACCAGGAGCTCGCACTGTCCCTCGTGCTCGCGGGCCAGCGCGGCGTCCAGCTCGGCGAGTGTGGCCCCGGTGACCGACTTCTTGGTGAGTTCCAGCGCGCGGCGGGGGCCGCGGGCCAGCCGGCGGGCGAGCGTGGCGGCGGCGAG
>NZ_JAALEB010000172.1:0-10869 GCF_014145165.1 Dietzia sp. Cai40
GCGTCAGCCGCGAGGCGTTGGTCACGGGCGCGGCGGCAGCACATCACGGGTGGACCCCGTCGGCACTGGACGCGCTGGCCGGGTCCGTGGCGGTGGGGCACGTGCTCTCCGGCGGTCCGGGCGCCACGGGCGTCGTGGACTCGTCGACCGACGTCACCCGGACCACCGACCCGGTGTCCGGTGGCTACCCGATCGCGGAGATCGCCGCCGACGGGTCCGCCGTCGTCACCCGCCACCCCTCGGCGTTCGGGTCCGTCACCGTCGGCACCGTCACCGACCAGCTCCTCGACGGGGTGGCCGGGGCGCGGTACGCCGCCCCCGAGGTGGTGCTGCGACTGGACTCCGTCCGACTCGCCCAGGAGGGAACCGATCGCGTCCGGATCAGCGGCGCACGGGGTGAGCCCGCACCACCGGTGGTGGCGGTGGTGGCCATGACCAGGGGACCCGGGAGGCCCCGCCGGGTCGCCCGCCCGCTGGCGCAGGCGGACGCCGGACACACCGTCGTCCTCCCGGGCGGTGAACGCGTCGCGGTGCCCGTCCCGGTGGAGACCGCGGACATCGGGCCCGGCGAGCTGCCCACCCCGTGGTCGCGGGGGTCCGTGCCCGGGGGGGAGCCGGTGACGTCCGTGCTGGGTTCCGTCGCGAGCGTGCGTCGAGGCGTGGTCGGCCGAGGGGTGAACATCGCGGTCTGGACCTGGGACGACTCCGCGTTCGCGTGGCTGGCCGGAGAGCTCACGATCGACCGCTTCCGCGAACTCCTGCCCGCGCTGGAGGGCATGGAGACCCGCCGTTACCTGCTGCCCAACCTCCGCGCCGTCAACCTCGTGGCGCGCCCCCCGCGTGGTGTGCCGCTCGACAGCGGGCTCGGGGCCGACCTGGCCTCCGTCCGTCTGTCGATCCCCGGCGAACTCCTCGAGTTCGGACCGTGAGGCTCGTCGCGAGGCCCGGACCGGCGGACATGGAGCGAACGTAGGACAGACCCCTGCGCCTCGGCTGCCTAGCGTCGGTGGAGACCGTGCATCGTCCGGGCCCGCCGGGCGCACGTCCCGTGCGGTCATCGTTCGAGGAGTCCGCATGACACGTTCGATCATCGCCAGAGTCCCGGTCGTCGCCGCCACCTCGCTGATGGCCGCGGCTGTGGTCGCGGTCGGGGCGCCGGTCGCCACCGCCCAGACCGGGTCCCCCTCCAGTGCCGAACTCAGCAGCGAGCTCGGGGACGCCGCCGGGAGTGTGCAGGAGTTGGAGGCCATCATCGAGGGGATGAACCCGGGTGCCCGGGGAGCGCTGGACAACGGGTCCCTGGCCAATCTCAACGAACTGATCGCGAACATCCGCAGTGGAGAGATCCTCGATGTGTTCCGGGTGGTGCAGGGGATCCCCGGGGGTTCGCAGGACATCATGACCCTCGCGGAGAGGGCCTCGCTTGGTGAAGTGGGGTGGGATCGGGTCCTCGCGGCGACCCAGGTGGTCCTGGCTCCGGTCACGCCGTGCAACACCTTCACCAATTCCGGGCGGCAGGGCATCTTCACCAACAGGCATGAGATCGGCCGCAGCGGCGGCGGCCGGGTACTGCTGCGGTTGGAGACCTATTACGTGCCCGACTTCGTCGAGGTGGCCTATGACGGAACCGTGCTGTGGACCACCCCGGGCTACGTGGGAACCAACGGAGACTGGCACGTGTGGATCGACGTGCCCCCCGGTGTGTCGACATCGATGACGGTGAAGGTCGACGCCCCCCGGAACGGCACCGAGTGGAATTACACGCTGGGGTGCCCGCTGTGACCCCCCGCGACGGCGGGTGAGGTGATCCTCCCGGACCGCACCGCGAGAACGCCGTGCCGAAAAGCAAGCAAGCATGCTTGCTTTATTCGAGGCTCGGTGGGAGTCTGATGCCATGCAGACGAACATCCGGCCCTCGGCGACGGAGGACCCGCACGCGGTCCTGGCCGCGCTCAGCGCCCGACTAGACGACCTCGTCGAGACCGCCGGTCCCGACGTCTGGCACCTGGACACCCCGGCCGTGGGCTGGGACGTGGGCATGCAGATCGCGCATCTGGCCTGGACCGACGAGGTCTCGGTCACCGCCATCACCGATCCGGACGACTTCCAGGGTGTGGTGGAGACGGCCATGGCCGATCCGACCGGTTTCGTGGACGCCGGTGCCGCCGAGATCGCCGCCACCGGCCGCGACGAGGTGCTCGCCCGGTGGCGCCTGGCCCGGGGAGAACTCGCGGACGCGCTCAAGGCCGCCGATCCGGGCGACCAGGTCCCGTGGTTCGGACCGCCGATGCGGCCGAAGTCCATGACGACCGCCCGGATCATGGAGACCTGGGCACACGGCATCGACGTCGCCGACGCCGTCGGGATCCCGCTCGACTCCGACCCGGCCTTCATCGCGGCGCTGCCCCACGTGGCCCGTCTGGGGTTCAAGACCCGCGGCTTCGCGTATCTGATGAACGGACTCGAGGCCCCGTCCTCGGAGGTCCACCTCGCGCTCACCCTGCCCGACGGCACCGTCCTCGAGTTCGGCCCGGCCGACGCCGAGCAGCGAGTCACCGGACCGGTGCTCGACTTCTGCCTGCTGGTCACCCAGCGCGTCCACCGCGC
Organism: Dietzia sp. Cai40; assembly: GCF_014145165.1. Taxonomy (NCBI): domain Bacteria; kingdom Bacillati; phylum Actinomycetota; class Actinomycetes; order Mycobacteriales; family Dietziaceae; genus Dietzia; species Dietzia sp. Cai40. The sequence continues at coordinate 2,608 of NZ_JAALEB010000172.1, forward strand.
CGACACCGCCCTCGAGGCGGTCGGCGAGGACGCGGAGGAGTGGCTGCGGATAGCCCAGGCCTTCGCGGGCCTGCCCGGCGGCGGCCGCGAGGAGGGGGCGCGGGCATGAGCGGGAGGAACCTCGCCGCGCCGCTGCGCGTGGGAACGGAGTCGACGGTGCCTCCGCTGCGCGTCGGCAACATGTCCGGCTTCTACGGCGACCGCATCTCCGCGATGCGCGAGATGCTCGAGGGGGGCGAACTCGACGTCCTCACCGGCGACTACCTCGCCGAACTCACCATGCTCATCCTGGGCCGCGACCGCATGAAGAACGCGGACCTCGGGTACGCCAAGACCTTCCTGCGGCAGCTCGAGGACTGTCTCGGGCTGGCGCTGGAGAAGAACGTCAGGATCGTCGCGAACGCGGGCGGTCTCAACCCCGCCGGCCTGGCCGGCGCGGTCGTCGAGCTCGGATCGCGGCTGGGGTTGTCCCCGCGGGTCGCGCACGTCGAGGGCGACGACCTGATCGACCGGGTCTCGGAACTCGACATCCCGGCCGACGCCGGCTTCCCGGTCACCGCCAACGCCTACCTCGGGGGCTTCGGGATCGCCCGCTGTCTGGACGCCGGTGCCGACATCGTCGTCACCGGTCGCGTCACCGACGCCTCGGTCATCGTCGGTCCGGCGATCAGCCACTTCGGGTGGACCCGGACGGACCTCGACGCCCTCGCCGGCGCCACCGTCGCGGGGCACGTCATCGAGTGCGGGACCCAGGCCACGGGCGGCAACTACGCCTTCTTCAACCGCGGTGAGATCGCCGATCCCGTCACCCCCGGTTTCCCCATCGCCGAGATCGCCTCCGACGGCACCTCCGTCATCACCAAGCACGCCGGGACCGGGGGAGCGGTGACGGTCGGCACCGTCACCTCCCAACTCCTCTACGAGGTCACCGGGGCGCGCTACGGCGGGCCCGACGTCGTCACCCGCCTGGACACCGCTCGCCTCGAGCAGGAGGGCCCCGACCGCGTCCGCATCTCCGGGGTGCGCGGCGAGACCGCCCCCACCACCACCAAGGTGTCGGTGACGTGCCTCGGTGGCTTCCGCAACGAGGTCACGTTCCTGCTCACCGGGCTGGACATCGAGGACAAGGCCGCACTGGTCGAGCGCCAGATCCTGGCCGGCCTCGCCACCCGTCCCGCGGAGATCGACTTCCGCCTCAGCCGCACGGACCACGCGGACGCCGACACCCAGGCCGCGGCGACCGCACTGCTGACCGTCGTCGCCTGGGACCCGGACTCCGACGTGGTGGGCCGGGCGTTCTCCGACGCCGCGGTGGCCATGATCCTGGCGAGCTACCCGGGTGCCACGCCGAGCGCGCCCCCCGGTCGCGGCGGCCCGTACGGCGTGTACGTCCCCGCCTACCTCGACCAGGAGGAGGTGCCGCACGTCGCGGTGCTCCCCGACGGAACCCGGGTGGACATCGCGCCTCCGGAACACACGGAGGAGATGGGCGACGGTCACGCCTCCGACGGCCTCGACGCCGAGGGTGCATCGCTGTCCCCGTCCTCCCGGTCGACGGCGTCCACCACGCGCAGGCCCCTGGGGGACGTGCTCGGCGCCCGCTCGGGAGACAAGGGCGGGACCGCCAACATCGGTCTGTGGGCCGGAGACGCGGCGGCCTACCGCTGGATGCGCGAGACCCTCACCGTCGACGAGCTGCGTCGCCTGCTCCCGGAGACCGCCGACCTCCCGGTCGAGAGATACGAACTTCCCCGGATCAATGCCGTGAACTTCGTCATCGACGGACTGCTCGGCAAGGGCGTCGCCCACGGCTACCGCTGGGACCCCCAGGCCAAGGGACTCGCCGAGTGGCTCCGCTCCCGCCTCATCGACGTGCCCGACGACATCACCGCCCCCGTACCCGCCGCCCCCGTACCCGCCGCCACGGCACCCGCCGAGCCGGCACCCGCAGAGGAGAACGCGTGACCATCCCGCCGTACGTACCGGGGGATCCCTGGTATTCCGAGGAGAGTCTCGCCCTGCGCGAGACCACGACCCGTTTCGCCGAGCGCGAGATCCTGCCCCACCAGGACGAGTGGGAGGCCGCGGGCGCGTTGCCCCGCGAGCTGCACGCGAAGGCCGGCCGGCTGGGCCTGCTCGGTGTCTCGTTCCCCGAGGAGGTCGGGGGCGGGGGTGGCGACATGCGTGACTCCCTGATCGTCTGCGAGGCACTCCACGAGGCCGGCGTCGCCGGCGGCGTGTTCGCCTCGCTGTTCACCTGCGGGATCGCCACCCCCCACCTGGCCCAGTCCGGCCGACCCGACCAGATCGAGCGCTGGGTCAGGCCCACGCTCGCCGGCGAGTTGATCGGCTCCCTGGCCATCACCGAGCCCGGCGGCGGTTCCGACGTCGGACGCCTCACCACCACCGCCCGCCGGGACGGCGACCACTACGTCGTCAACGGCGCCAAGACGTACATCACCTCCGGTACCCGCGCCGACTTCGTGGTGACCGCCGTGCGCACCGGCGGTGACGACCTGAAAGGAGCGGCGGGCGTCAGCCTGCTCGTCATCCCCACCGACACCCCCGGTTTCCACCGCTCCGCCCCGCTGGAGAAGCTGGGCTGGCGTGCCTCGGACACCGCCGAGTTGACGTTCACCGACTGCCGGGTGCCGGTGGAGAACCTCGTCGGCGCCGAGCACGACGGGTTCGCCCAGATCGCCATCGGATTCGTGGGCGAACGCGCGGCGCTGGCCGCCCAGGGGTACTCTCACGCCCAGCGATGCCTCGACCTCACCCTGGACTGGGTGCGGGAGCGTGAGACCTTCGGCCGCCCCCTGCTCTCCCGGCAGGCCGTGCAGAACACCGTCACCGAGATGGCCCGCCGTATCGACGTCGCCCGCACCTACACCCACCGGTGCGTGGACCTGGCCGCGGCGGGGCACGACGCGATCGCCGAGGTCTGCTTTGCCAAGAACACCGCCGTGGAGTGCGCGGAGTGGGTCGCCAACGAAGCACTCCAGCTCTTCGGAGGTCTCGGCTACATGGCCGAGTCCGAGGTGAGCCGCCAGTACCGCGATGTCCGCCTCCTGGGCATCGGCGGAGGCACCACCGAGATCCTCACCACCCTCGCCGGACGACGTTTGGGGTACACCGCATGACCATCCTGCGTTCCACGCTCGACACCACCAGCGCCGAGTTCGGTGCCGCCAAGGCCGCGATGAAGGACAAACTCACCCAGCTCACCGCCGATCTCGAACCCGCGCTCGCCGGCGGCGGCGAGCGCAAGGTCGCCCGCCACCGCGAGCGCGGCAAGTTCACCGCCCGGGAACGGATCGACATGGTCCTCGACCGCGAGTCGCCCTTCCTCGAGCTGTGCGCTCTCGCCGCGTGGGGCTCGGACTTCCAGACCGGCGCCTCCGTGGTGGCCGGGATCGGCGTGGTCGAGGGCGCGGAGTGCCTGGTCATCGCGAACGACCCCACGGTCAAGGGCGGCACGTCCAACCCGTGGACGCTGCGCAAGATCCTCCGCCTCAACGACGTGGCCATGAAGAACCGGCTCCCGGTGATCAGCCTCGTCGAGTCCGGTGGCGCCGACCTGCCCACGCAGAAGGAGGTGTTCATCCCCGGAGGCGCGCTGTTCCGCGACCTCACGCGCCTGTCCAAGGCCGGCATCCCCACCATCGCCGTGGTCTACGGCAACTCCACCGCCGGCGGAGCGTACGTCCCGGGGATGAGTGACCACGTGGTCATGATCGAGGAGCGCTCGAAGGTGTTCCTCGCCGGACCCCCGCTGGTCAAGGCCGCCACCGGCGAGATCGCCGACGAGGAGACCCTCGGCGGTGCGGACATGCACGCCCGCGTCTCCGGCCTCGCCGACCACTACGCCCTCGACGAGGCCGATGCCGCACGCCTCACGCGCGGCATCATCCGCCGGCTCAACTGGTCGAAGTCCGGTCGGGCCCCGCGCGCCGAGGTCATCGAGCCGCTCTACGGCGCCGAGGATCTCCTCGGCATCGTCCCGGAGGACCTCAAGATCCCCTTCGACCCGCGCGAGATCATCGCACGCATCGTGGACGGGTCCGACTTCGACGAGTTCAAACCGCTCTACGGGGCGAGCCTGGTCACCGGGTGGGCCGAGATCCACGGCTACCCGGTGGGCATCATCGCCAACGCGCGCGGCGTGCTGTTCAGCGCGGAGGCGCAGAAGGCCACCCAGTTCATCGAGCTGGCCAACCGCTACGACACCCCGTTGGTGTTCATGCACAACACCACCGGATACATGGTGGGCTCGGAGTACGAGCGCGGCGGCATCATCAAGCACGGCTCGATGATGATCAACGCGGTCTCCAATTCCGAGGTCCCGCACCTGTCGCTCATCACCGCCGCGTCGTACGGCGCGGGCCACTACGGCATGTGCGGCCGCGCCTTCGACCCCCGGTTCCTCTACACGTGGCCGAGCGCCAAGTCCGCCGTCATGGGCGGTCAGCAGCTCGCCGACGTGGTCACCTCCGTGGCCGCCGCCGCCTCGTCCGCCCGGGGCGAGGAGATGACCCAGGAGACGATCGACGGTCTCAAGACCATGATCGCCGACCAGATCGAGAAGGAGTCGTTGCCGGCCTTCCTGTCCGGGATGCTCTACGACGACGGCATCATCGACCCCCGCGACACCCGGACCGTGCTGGGTCTCAGCCTGTCCGCGATCCACTCCGGAGAAGTCGCCGGAACCGACCGCTTCGGCGTCTTCCGGATGTGAGGAACACCACCATGCAGAATGCACCCACCCCAGCCCCGATCACCTCGGTCCTGGTCGCCAACCGCGGGGAGATCGCCCGCCGTGTCCACCGCACCGCCCGCGCCCTGGGCATGACCACGGTGGCGGTCTACTCGGACGCCGACGCCGATGCCCCCCACACCCGCGAGGCCGACGCCGCGGTCCGTCTCCCGGGCAACACCCCCGGGGAGACCTACCTTCGCGGTGACCTGGTCATCGCCGCGGCCACGGCCGCCGGGGCCGACGCGATCCACCCCGGCTACGGGTTCCTGTCCGAGAACGCCGGGTTCGCCCGCGACGTGATCGACGCGGGGCTCACCTGGGTCGGCCCGCCGGTCTCCGCCATCGAGGCCATGGGCTCCAAGATCGAGGCCAAGAAGATGATGGGCGAGGCCGGAGTGCCCATGCTCGCCGACCTCGAGCCCGTCGACGTCACCGAGGACATGCTCCCGGTCCTGGTCAAGGCCTCCGCCGGTGGCGGCGGACGCGGGATGCGCGTGGTCCGCACCCTGGACTCACTGCACGACGAGATCGCGGGCGCCCGGCGTGAGGCCAGGTCCGCCTTCGGCGACGACGCCGTGTTCTGTGAGCGGTACCTCGAGCGTGGCCGTCACATCGAGGTCCAGATCATGGCGGATTCGCACGGCACCGTCTGGGCGGTGGGCGAGCGCGAGTGCTCCATCCAACGCCGCCACCAGAAGGTGATCGAGGAGGCCCCGAGCCCGCTGGTCGAGCGGACCCCGGGGATGCGGGAGAAGTTGTACTCGGCGGCCCGCGACGCCGCGTCCGCGATCGGGTACACCGGCGCCGGCACGGTCGAGTTCCTGGCCACCGACGACGGCGAGTTCTTCTTCCTCGAGATGAACACCCGTCTCCAGGTCGAGCACCCGGTCACCGAGGCCACGACCGGACTGGACCTGGTGGCGCTCCAGCTGGACGTGGCGGCGGGTCTTCCCCTGCCGTCCACCACACCCCCGGCCGCCCACGGCTGGTCGTTCGAGGCCCGCCTCTACGCCGAGGACCCGGCGAGCGACTACACGCCGGGTTCCGGAACCCTGTGGGCGCTCGACGTCCCCGGCGTCTGCTCGACCTTCGAGGGCCCGCACCGCCCGGGCATCCGGGTGGACAGCGGTGTCGAACCCGGGGCGGACGGCGCGGTGATCGGCGTGCACTACGACCCGATGCTGGCCAAGGTCATCTCCTACGGCCGTACCCGTTCCGAGGCCTGCGCCTCGCTCGCCGGCGCGCTGACGCGGGCGAAGATCCACGGCCTGACGACCAACCGCGCCCAGCTGGTCCGGGTCCTGCGCCACCCGGAGTTCATCGCCGGCAACCTGTCGACCGCGTTCCTCGACGATCACGGTGCGCAGGCGGTCGCCGCCCCGCTCGCCGACGACGAGGCCGTGGTGATCTCCGCGCTGGCCGCCGCGATCGTGTCCGGGACCGCCGACCACGCCGCCGGGCCGGTGGCGCTGGCGCAGGCGGGCTTCCGCAACGTCGGCCGCACGCTCCAGAGGCGTACCTACCGGTTCGGGGAGGACGAGTTAGAGGTGGCGTACATCCGCGACCGCTCCGGCGCCCACGCGGACGGCGATCTCGCCGAGGTCGTCCGCGTCGGACAGGTCCGCCCCGACGCGGTGGACCTCGAGGTCAGGGGAGTGCGCCACACCTTCTCCGTGGCCCGGTACGAGGTGGTGGGCTCCGACACCGTCGTGGAGGTGGACTCGCCACTCGGACCGGTCCCGCTCATCGAACCGCCCCGGTACTCCGATCCCGGCGCGGAGGTCGCCGCGGGTTCGCTGCTCGCCCCCATGCCGGGTGCGGTCATCCGGGTGGCCGTCTCCGTCGGGGACACCGTCACCGCCGGCCAGCCGCTGCTGTGGATGGAGGCCATGAAGATGGAACACACCATCTCCGCCGCCGTGGACGGCATCGTCACCGAGCTGCCCGTCGAGGTCGGCACCCAGGTCGAGACCGGCACCATCCTCGCCGTCGTCGCGGAACCCGACAGCACCGACGCCGACAGCACCGATCCTTCCAGCACCGACACCACCACCCCCCAGGAGTGACCACGATGACCGACATCTCTCAGATCCCCAACCCCGTCGTCGACACCGAGGAGCAGAAGCAACTCCGCAAGGTCGCCTTCGACCTGGGCTCGCGATACGGCATGGAGTACATGCGCGAGAAGTCCGACGCCGGCGAGACCACCGACGAGCTGTGGACCGAGGCGGGCAGGCTCGGACTGCTGGGGGTGAACCTGCCCGAGGAGTACGGCGGCGGCGGGGCCGGCATGACCGAGCTCGCGATGGTCGAGGAGGAGCTCTCCGCCGCGGGCGCCGGGCTGCTCATGATGGTGGTCTCGCCCGCCATCAACGGCACGATCATCTCCCGCTTCGGGACCGAGGAGCAGAAGAAGCGCTGGCTGCCAGGCCTGGCCTCGGGCGAGATCATCACCTCGTTCGCCATCACCGAGCCGGACGCCGGGTCCAACTCCCACGCCATCACCACCACCGCACGCCGGGGCGGCTCGGACTTCCTGCTCAGCGGGCAGAAGACCTACATCTCGGGAGTCGACCAGGCCGACGCGATCCTCGTGGTGGCCCGACTCGAGGGCGCCGCGAGCGGCAAGCTCCAGCCGGCCCTGTTCATGGTGCCCACCGACGCGCCCGGACTCGAGCGCACCCACATCCCCACCGAGGTGCGTACGCCCGAGCGGCAGTTCCAGCTGTACTTCGACGACGTGCGCCTGCCCGCGGACGCGCTCATCGGTGACGGCGACACCGCGCTGCTCATGCTCTTCGCGGGCCTCAACCCCGAGCGCATCATGGCCTCCGGGATGGCGATCGGTTCCGCCCGCTACGCGATGGACAAGGCGACGAAGTACGCGAACGAGCGCACCGTGTGGAAGACCCCGATCGGCGCCCACCAGGGGATCGCCCACCCCCTCGCCCAGTGCAAGATCGAGCTGGAGCTGGCCCGGCTGATGATGCGCAAGGCCGCGGCGCTCGTCGACGCCGGCCTGGACGACCTCGCCGGCGAGGCCGCCAACATGGCCAAGTACGCCTCCGGAGAGGTCTCCGCCCGCACCGTCGACCAGGCCATCCAGACCCTCGGCGGCAACGGCCTGTCGGTGGAGTACGGTCTCGCCGGCATGCTCGCCGCATCGCGCCTGCCCCGCATCGCCCCGGTCAGCCGGGAGATGATCCTCAACTACGTGGCCCAGCACTCGCTCGGGCTGCCGAGGAGCTACTGAGGTGGCCGCGGCGGACGATCAGACCGTCGGTGTTCCGGTGCTGGTGCGCTACGAGGTCTCCGGGGGCGCCGCCCGCGTGACCCTCGACTCGCAGCACAACCGCAACGCCATCTCGAGCGCCCTGGTCGAGCAGCTCCACGCGGCGCTCGACCGGGCGGCCGCGGACGACGGTGCCCGCGTGGTGGTCCTCGGTCACGCCGGCGGGACCTTCTGCGCCGGTGCCGACCTCAGCGAGGCCTCCGCGGCCGGGGCC
>NZ_JAALEB010000173.1:0-2583 GCF_014145165.1 Dietzia sp. Cai40
GTCACCGTGCGTGGCCTGATCCTCGTGTCGTCGCTGAGTCCGCCGTTCATCGTGTCGATGTCCGTCGCGGCGGGCACCGGGGCACTGGCCGGGCTCGGCGGGTTCATCCTCGCCTCCGGGATCGCCTCACTCGTCGGGGGGCGGATCTTCGGCCGGCTCGCCGACCGGTCCAGTCGTCGGCTCATGGCGTGGGCGGCCGCCGCCGCCTCGATCGTGGCGCTGGGTTTCGTGGTGGCCGTCTCGCTCCCCGGCGTCGACGGCTCGTCCGCGCTGGGGACCGTGTTCTTCGTGGGCGGATACTTCCTGCTCACGCTGTTGCACTCCGGGGTCCGCGTGGGGCGCAAGACCTATGTCGTGGACGTGGCCGAGGGCGACCTGCGGACGACCTACGTCGCGGTCTCCAACTCGGCCATGGGGATCATCCTGCTCGTGGTGGGCGGCATCAGTTCGGTCATCGCGCTGGCGGGGGTCGAGTGGGCGCTGGTCTTCCTGGCGATCCTGGGGTTGATCGGTGCGGTGTCGGCGCTGAGAATGCCCGAGGCGTCGGCGGCCCGGTGATGCCGGGTGCGTGAGCGCCCCGGAGTGTGGAAGCCTCGGGACGGACGGCGGGTGAAGCCCGCCGGTCATGACGACGACGAGGAGACGCGCCGTGCCCGATGACAATGTCACCCTCACGGATTTCCGAGCAGGCCTGCTCGATGGCAGCGAGAAGGATCTGGCCGACTACGCCGGTCAGGTCGTCTTGGTGGTCAACACCGCCAGCAAATGCGGGTTCACCCCCCAGTACAAGGGGTTGCAGAAGCTGTACGAGGAGTACCGCGACCAGGGCTTCGTGGTGTTGGGCTTCCCGTGTGACCAGTTCGCGCACCAGGAGCCGGGCACCGACGAGGAGATCGGGTCGTTCTGTGAGCGCAACTTCGGGGTGGAGTTCCCGCTGTTCTCCAAGATCGAGGTCAACGGATCGGGCACCCACCCGCTGTACCGCTGGCTCAAGTCGCAGGAATCCGGTCTGCTGGGCGGTCGGATCTCGTGGAACTTCACCAAGTTCCTCATCGGGCGTGACGGCACCGTGGTGGGTCGGTTCGGCCCCAACCGTAAGCCTGAGGACCTGCGCAAGGCCGTCGAGGAGGCGTTGCGGGAGTCGTGAGGCCGTGCGGTGAGTGGGCCGATTCAAGTTGCTGCGGCTAAGGTTATTAAGTCATCACTGAGAACTCTGGAGCCGTATGTCTGTCGGAATGCCCCGATTCGCCGCCACCGCCACCGCCGGCGCGCTGGCCCTCGCCCTGACCCTCGGTTCGGTCGCCCCGGCCGGAGCGCAGCTCGGCAGCATCGACCCGACCACGTTGGGGCCGGACGATCTGGAGACCATCATCGAGGCCGTGGGTTCCGTCCCTCTGGGCTCGACCGCCGGTTCGCTCGGGTCGGTGGGCTCCGCGGACATCCCGCTCGGTGAGGGATCCTCTGCCCCCATCGGGACGCCCTCCCCGGTCGATCCGAGCATCACCGAGACCGAGTTCCGGGGAGTCGAGCGCACGCGGGGGGAGTATCAGTACTGGATCGTCGCCTCGGAATCGATGCAGCGCGAGATCACCGTCGAGGTGGTCCCGTCCCGGGGTGAGGGCGCCGCTCCGGTGCTCTACATGCTCGACGGCGTCGGCGCCCCGGTGAGCAGCACCGGGTGGAACCACCAGGGCCAGATCGCGGATCGGCTCGCGGACGAGGACGTGCACGTGGTCAATCCTGCCGGCGCGTTCGCCTCGTACTACACCGACTGGGAGCAGCCGGACCCGGTCCTGGGCAACAACAAGTGGGAGACCTTCCTCACCGAGGAGCTGCCGGGCGTCGTGGCCGAGCAGCTCGAGACGAGCGGCAGGAACGGGATCGGGGGGATCTCGATGGGCGGCCAGGCGGCCATGCACCTGGCCGCCACGCACCCCGGGCTCTACGACGCCGTGATGTCCTTCAGCGGCTACTACTCCACGATGGACGCGCTCGGTTACCAGACCGTCCGGCTCAGCGTGGAGACCCGCGGTGGCCAGGTGGACAACATGTGGGGTCCGCACCGAAGCGGGCGCTGGGCGGAGAACGACACCATCTCTCACCCGGAGGGACTGCGGGGCAAGGCCGTCTACTTCTCGTCCGGCAGTGGTGAGATCGGCCCGGAGGACCTGCAGGAGTACGGCGGCGGCGCGGACGTCCAGAACCTGCTCATCGGACTGGTCCTGGAGAAGGGCGTGCGCGAGGGCACCGAGGCCTTCGAGAGGGCGCTCGACCGCGCGAACGTCGACCACCGGGTGGACTACTCCGACACGGGGCTGCACAACTGGCCGAACTTCCTCAAGAACTTCGAGGCCGGCTGGGAGCACATCAAGCCCGCTCTCGAGGACTGACCCCCGCCCCAGCGCCCTCGCGATCGCCCCATGCTCGCCCCGGCGCCCTCGCGCTCGCTCCCGTCATCGATAAGACCGTTCCGCGCACCCCCTTCTCGGGCGATGTGTGCGGAACGCTCTTTTCGTTGGCCCGGGCCCGCTCGCTGTCGCGCCCCGGCCCCCGGGCCCGGGCCGGGCTCACGCGGGCAGCGGG
>NZ_JAALEB010000174.1:0-8468 GCF_014145165.1 Dietzia sp. Cai40
CGTCGCGGAGGTCCTCACGGACAACGACATGGGGGCATCCCGCTGGTCGGGTGTGGCCCGCCCCGCGTACGAGCGACTAGCCGGCACCCTGACCGCCGGCGACGTACTCGTCACCTGGGAAGCAAGCCGAGCACAACGAGACCTCGCCGCATACGTGGCCCTGCGTGACCTGTGCGCCGAGCGGGGCGTGCTGTGGTCCTACAGCGGCCGGACGTACGACCTGACCCGAGGTGATGACCGGTTCGGTACCGGCCTCGACGCGCTCATCGCTGAGCGGGAAGCGGACCAGATCCGTGAGCGCACCCTGCGTGGGAAGCGTGCCGCCGCCCAAGCTGGCAGGCCCGCAGGCAGGCCACCGTACGGGTACCGGCGTTCATTCGACCCCGACACTGGGACGACGACTGGGTGGACTGTCGACGCCGAAGAGGCGCCCATCGTGCGGGAGGTTGCCCGCCGGTTCCTCGCCGGGGAAACGCTGCGCGGGGTTACCGCAGACCTCAACCGGCGCGGGGTGCCTGCCCCGAAGTCTCAGAAAAATGCACTCGAGCATTGGGTGCCCCGGCGGCTGCGTCTCATCCTCGCGTCCCCGACGTACGCCGGCCTACGCCAGCACCGGGGTGAGGTCATTGGGTCCGCCTCGTGGCCGGCGCTCATCGAGGAATCGGACTGGCACCGGATACAGGGCATCCTCGCTGACCCTGCCCGCAAGGTGGGGCCGGGGCCGGCTGCCCGCTACTTGCTGTCTGGGATCGCCCGTTGCGGGGTGTGTGGCGCCGGTATGCGCCACTACTTTCCGAAGTCGGTGGCCTCGCCGAAGTACCAGTGCTCATCCTCGAGGGCGTGCACCGCTCGACGCGCCGCCCCGATCGACGAGCTCGTCACAGGTGTCATCGTGGGCCGTCTGTCCATGCCGGATGCAACCGAGGTCTTCACGACCCCGGTTGACGGGCACGCCCAGGCGCTCGAGGAACTGCGAGCCCTACGGGACCGCCTGGACTCGTTCGCCGATGCCGCCGCGGCCGGTGAGGTGTCCGCGCCGGCGTTCGCCCGCATCGAGGCCCGGCTACTCCCCCAGATCGCCGACGCCGAGCGCCGCGCCACCGCAGGCGCCACAACCCCGGTTGCCGAGCTGGTCACCGCCGACGACGTACAAGCCGCGTGGGACGCCCTACCGATTGAGTCCAAGCGCACCGTCGTGCGTCTACTGCTCGAGGTGACCGTGAACCCGTCCACGGTGGGCACCCGCCGGTTTAATCCCGATGACATCGAACTGAGGTGGAAGCCGTGAGTGAACGAACCCGCAGAATCCGTACAACGGACACCACCCGACGTCATGGAGCGCTACCCGGCTCGAGAACGCCGCCCCCACTGCTGACCCTCCGCCGCCGTGGGTGCAACGACCGGCTAGCCCGTGTCTACGTCACGCCGGACGGTTTCCACGTTCTAGGCGACGAGTTCACCCTCCCGCCAGATGAGTTCATCGCCCGCGAATACGTGGACAGTTCCGGTGCCCCGGTGGTCGTGGACGGGCTCGAGCTGACCCTCGGCAACTGGCAGGCAGGCCGTTTCGTGATCGAATCCCGCGCTGTGTCAGGGGTTGACCGCGTGTTACCTGCCGACATCACCGGGTGGGATGCCGCCGCCCGGTTCGAGCTGGGGTGCAAGCACGCTCATGGGTGGATGCAGGTGGATGACCTGCGCGACCGGGTCGCCGCGGCCGGTAGGGCTGGTCGGGAGCGCCGTAAGCCACCAGCGTCGGCAGAATACGTCGACTTGACGTAAACGTCTGGAACATGCTGTAACCTGTACGACAAGAACTAGCGGCGCGATTGCCCAACCACCGAGCGGGTAAGACTCGGAGGACCCTGAAAGAGGGTGCAATCGCCCATGTCCTCAACGGACGTCTACAAGGCACGATCGGCAGTCGCCGTCGCCGCCCGCCGCAAGAACCCCGACCAGCTCGCAGATGCTCGCCGCGAGCTCGCGTGCGCGAACATCACCGCCGCTGTCGAGAAGCACCTCGCCGCCGCCCCGCCGCTCACCGACGACCAGCGCCGCCGCCTGGCCGGACTGTTCACCGGGGGTGCATCCGCGTGAACGCAAAAGAGAACGCCCCCGCTGTGAACGAGGGCGCCCCAAACCATCCGACTGCTGACGATTCTACCCCGCGCCACGACAGTGTGCTCGCCGCCGCAGCCGGGTACGCCGTCCTCGTCGAAACCGGTGAGGGCCGATACCGGAGAAGGCTGTTCCTGACGTTGGCATCGGCTGAACGGGCCGTGAACCGCGCCCGCGACCGGGGCAGGTACGCATACCTGGTCCTCGTCACCCTCACCCCGCAGGCGGTGATCCAGTGACCATGCTCGACCACGCCCTCGCCTACGCCGCCCAGGGGCTCGAGGTGTTCCCCCTCGTCCCCAGGACCAAGCGGCCGGCAACCGCCCACGGCAAAGACGATGCGACCTCCGACGCCGACCAGATCCGCGCATGGTGGACCGCAACCCCCGACGCGAACATCGCCGCCCGACCCCCGGCCGGTGTCGTGGTCCTCGACGTCGACCCCCGGCACGGTGGCACGCTCGACGCGCTGGGAGACCTCCCGCCCACCTATCGGACCAAGACGGGCGGGGGCGGCTGGCATGTGTGGGCATGGCTACCCGAGGGGGTGGCCGACCGGGTCCGCGGGAAGCTGGACGGGGCCGAGGGGATCGACGTCAAGACCTCGAGCGGGTACCTCGTCATGCCGCCGAGTGTTCACCCCGACGGGGGCCGGTACGTCCTCGAGGACGACACCGAACCGGCAGACCTACCTGCCCACCTACTCGACCGGGTCGTGCGCCGCCCGGTGGTCCGCGAGAGGCCCGCAGTTGCCCCCAGGATCAACGGTGACGAGCGCGGGGGCCGATACTGGGCCGCCGCCCTCACCGCCGAACTCGACGCCGTCACGGGCGCCCCAGAAGGGTCGCGTAACGACACCCTCAACCGGGCCGCCTACAACCTGGGAACCCTCGTCGTCGCCGCCGGTGCCGACCCCAACGACGTCGCCGACCAGCTCGCCACCGCAGCGCGGGGAATCGGCCTGGACGACCACGAGGCAGCGGCCACGATCCGATCCGGTCTGACCGCCGGCATGGACCAACCCCGCGACATACCGGACCCGTCCGGTTCGACCGGTTCGACCAGTCTGTCCGGTTCGTCCGGTAGGGGTACCGCCCCCGATATGTCCGGTTCGACCGGTTCGACCGGTTCGTCCGGTTCGATAGAGGGGGTCACTGTAGACCGGACGGAACCGATTCTCGACGAGGTCCGCGACTGGCTCGCCCGATACGTTCGCACGACCTCACCCGGTGACCTCGACATCCTCGCCTTGTGGGCCGTGCACACGCACTTCATGGGGCAGCTCTACACAACCCCGCGGCTGTTGCTCGACTCGCCAATGCCCGAGGCCGGCAAGACCACCGTCGTCGAACACTTCGCCCGGTTGTGTTTCTCCCCCTCGCAGGCTTCCGCCCTGTCGTCGGCGGCGCTACTGGCCCGCATGGTCCGCAGCGAACCCCGGACCCTGCTGATCGACGAGGCCGACCGCAACCTCGACCCGAAACGGGACGGCGTCGGTGACCTACTCAGCGTCATCAACACCGGATACAAGCGGGGCGGAACCCGCCCGGTACTCGTCCCGGTCAAGGACGGCTGGGAAGTGCAGGAAATGTCGACATACTCGCCGGTCCTCATGGCCGGCATATCGCCGAACCTGCCCGACGACACCCGATCCCGGTGCATCCGCGTGGTCCTCATGCGCGACCACGACGACACCGTCGAAGAATCCGACTGGGAAGCAATCGAGGACGACGCCGACCAGCTCGCCGCACGCATCGCAGCGTGGGCCGAGGTTGTCGCCGACGAGGTCGCCGTCAACAGGCCACCACTACCCGAGGGGATCAAGGGGCGTGCCCGCGAACGCTGGTCACCGCTCAAGCGAATCGCCACCGTCGCCGGGGGCCGTTGGCCTGCCACCGTCGACGAGCTCGCCACAACCGAGGCCGAGGAACTCAAGACTGAACGGGAGGAAGGTCACGTGCAGAAGCGGCCTGCGCTGGCACTCATCGACCACATCGCCGAGGTGTGGAAACCGTGGGAGACGTTCGTGGGATCGGAGGACCTCGTCCGGCGACTCATCATCGCTCACCCCGAAGTGTGGGGCGCTGAAAGCTCATACGGGCGGGCGCTGACCGTGCAACGCATGGGGCGGATGCTCTCGAGCGCGTACAAGGTGCACACTACGCGGCAGTCGACCGACGACCGCACCCGCGGATACACCGCTCGATCCCTCGACGCGGCAACGTCCGGTTTGGGACTACCCCCCTTGGGTGAACCGGACGAACCGGTCGAAGCGGCCGAACCGGACGGGATGACGGCGTGAACCCACTGAGCGAACTACTGGCCGGCCGGGACCGCTGGACCGGCGCCGCCTGCCTGGGCCGGTGGCAACTGTTCGACCCCCGCCGGGACGACGAGGCCGCCGAGGACTACAGCGTCCGCGTCACCCTCGCACAAGGAATCTGCGGAACCTGCCCGATCCTCACCAAGTGCCGCGACTACGCCGGCAACGCCCGCCCCAACCAACGCGCCGGAATCTGGGCCGGGGTCGCCTACGACCACCGCGGCCGACCGGTCCGCATCCCCTCGAAGGAGTCCAAGTGATCCGCCCCCAAGCTGACGTGTCCGCGCATGTCTACCGCTACGACAAGCACATCGTCATGCGCCTGAACCGCGACAACTACCGGCTGACCAAGCGTGAGGCCGTACTGCTCGCAAACGAGCTCGTCGACGCCGCCGAGCAGTCCGCCGACACCAACAGTGATCCTGCCCCTTCTGGACCACCCGCACCCAAGGAGCGCCACCAGTGAACCGGCAACTACTCATAGAACTGGACCGCCGCATCGGCGCCGACGTCCTCGCCCACGACCAGAACGGCACCCACGTCCTGCCCCTGCAATCGGTGACAGTCACCCGCACCGAGCTAGACGCCGCCGGCCTCGTCCTCGACGACGTCCCCAACCTCACCATCGTCAACTACTAGAGGTGAAAACCGCCCCGGCCTGGTACAATGCACCTAAGTGCAAGAGATGCCGGGCCGGGTGCCCACCTCACGCACCCCGCCCCCAGGGCACGCCGGATGAGCCAGGAGCCACCGGAAACACACACCGTTGTTTCCCGATGGCACAACCAAAGGCCGTCGGCTACCTGTAGGAGGACCAATGTCCACCCCCATCACCACCAGCACCACCGCGGCCGCATGGTCGCCCGACATTCACACCTTCGCCCCGGCAGACGTCATCGGCAACGCCCTCGTCCTGTCCACCTCGACGGTCTCCGGCCGGCTCGAAGGTGACGAGCCGATGCTCCGAGTTGCGTACGTCTCCGACGACGACGCCCAGTTCGTCGCCGAGGGTGCCCCGATCGACGAGGCCAACCCGGCCCTATCCGAGGTCACCGTCGCCACCGGCAAGGTTGCGACCCTCGTCCGCCTCTCCCGCGAGCAGTACGTGCAGCAGCAGACCGCCGGCCTCCTGTCCGACAGTCTGCGCCGCGCCGTCGTCAAGAAGGCCGACACCGCATACCTGACCCAGCCGGCACCGACCGCACCCGCAGTCACCCCGCCCGCCGGGATCCTGCTCGACACCGGCATCGAGGCCGCCGCCGCAAACATCGACACCGACCTCGACCCGCTGGTCGACCTCGTCGCCGCCCTCGAAACCAACGGCGCAACCCCGTCGGGAATCCTGCTCGCTCCCGACACCTGGGCCTCCCTTAGGAAAATCAAGACCGCCACCGGCAGCGCCGCCACCCTGCTCGGAGCTGGCACCCAAGACGCCGCAATGAGCCTGCTCGGCCTGCCCGTGAGGGTCCACTCCGCTGTTCCCGCCGGAACCGGTGTCGTCTACGACCAGGCCGCCATCGTGTCCGCCGTCGGTGACCTACAGCTCGCCGTCAGTACGGATGCCTACTTCGCATCCGATTCCATCGCGGTCCGCTGCACCTTCCGATTCGGTGCCGCACTCGTCCGCCCCGACCGCATCGGCACCTTCAGCATCGCAGCCGCCGTCTAACAATGATCGTCGACCGGGCCGACCTGCCCACCAGCGTGCGCAACCACGAGCTTGTGGCCACGCTGGTGGCAGGCGCCAACGCCCGAGCCCTACGGATCGCGCCATGCCTGGCAGAGGACGGGCGAGACGCCGCAAGGGCAGAGGCCAAGCTGATCCTGGCCGGCGCCGTACAACGGTGGGCACAAGCAGGCAGCGGCGCAATCCAATCCGCAACCGCGGGCCCGTTCCAGATGTCGACGGATACGCGGCAGCGTACGGGGTTCAACCTGTGGCCAAGCGAAATCGGGGTGCTGCAACAACTATGCCCCCGCACCACCGGCCACGCCTTCACAATCGACACCGAACCCACCACCGAGCACCCGAAGCAACCAACCGGGTAACCCCATGAACCCCGCCGGTTTACTCACCTTTCCCGGCGGCCGGCAGCCCCCGCCGGCAGCTCACCGAGCGAGGGCTGCCACTCACCCAGGGGAGCCACCCCTCCCCCCACCCCAACGAGAACCCTCACGGCATACATGCTCGGAACATGTACGGGTCTGGGGATGCCGGGCTGTGAGGTCGTGGTGACCGTGCAGTTGCGGTGATGACGGCGGCAACTGCCGTGTTTAGCGCCGTGGTTGGTGTGCGGAGGTGTTCTCCGTGCGCGTGGTCCAGGTGGTGTTGGTAACACCACCTGGGTGGTCACCGCTAGGGCATTGGCACCTAGCGGTGGCGGGGTCTGATCCCTCGTCCCCAGAGTGGCCCTCGAATCCATGTCCCCATATCGAATCTGGGCACGACCGCTAGACCCACCCCGATTGGGACGAGTCTGGTCGTGACCCCCTGGCATGTCCGGCCGGACACCATGCAGGGAGCGCCCCAGCCCGTTCTGGGGTGTGCACACGGGAGACAGTTGGTTAGGGGCGGAACTGTCCAGAGAACGCCCGTCAGATCGCACGCTGAGCGATCACCGCGCCAGTCGTGGGCCTGAGGGCCACGACTGCACGGAAACGGCTCAGGGAGCGATTCAGGGGGTGTTGTCGAGGAACTGCCGGATCATGGCGTCGCGCTCGCGGTCGACCATCTCGGCCGCCTGGAGCAACGCGTACCCGAGGGTGCGGCACTCCTCCACGGACAGGACCGGCGGCGGCGTGGTGCCGTTGTGGGTCCACAGGGAGATGGTGGGCACGTCCTCGTCGTCGTGCTGCATGACCCACACCTGCGCCCGGTAGCGGCGCCGGCCGCCCTCGTCGTGGGTCACGTACTCATCCCAGACGACGCCGGTGCTGCGTGACTTGGTCCGGGTGGTCTCGCCGTGCTCGTCGGTGCGCTCGGACTCGTTGGTCCACCACTGGTCGCCGCTCATCGCTGTGCCTCGAGCTGGGCACGGCGGGCGTGCATCTGCGCGTACTGCGCTCGGAACAGTGCCTCGTTGAGGTCTGAGAGCTGGTCGAGGTTGAGGTCGATGTCACCGGACACGTACAGGGTCGGTGGTTGCTCGACGCCGTTGTCGATGAAGGTGGAGACCTCGACGGTGATGCTCTGAGTTCCGGCGGTGATTTCACGCCGGAAGTGGGTGATGAAGTCGCCGTTGACCGGCGGGGGTGCGGGTATGCTGCTGTTATCCATGACGGTTCCTTCGTCGTGGTCATGGTCCCGGGGAGCGCCAACTCCCGCGGGGCCGTTTGTGTCGAATGGAACCTAGACATGCAACCTGTGGAGGCCGGTGACCCCGTGTCGGTCTCGGGGCTGCGTACCGACAACATCGGCATGTCCTTCTACGGCTTCTACCGTCCGACCGGCGGATGACGGCCGAGACCTGCCGCCACACCGACCCGATGACCGGGGTCGTCGCCGAGGTCGGTACCGACGGCGTGCCGGTGGGCCTGGCGCTGCCCGCGGAGCTGCTCGACCGCGCGCCCGCGGACGTCGCGCGGGCGGTACTGCGCACTCTCACGGCAGCGGCGAGCGAGGCCCGCGAGCTGCTCGACCGACTGGCCGAGCAGGAATGGGACGGGCAGGAATGGGACGGGCAGGAATGGGATGACGCGGACCGGGACGCGGAGGGGTGGGAGACCCCGGAGGCGGGCCGGGCGGACACGGACGACGGCCCGACGGGGGGTGCCACGTGAGCGGCGGCGGGTTGGACGTCGAGGCGTTCCTCGATCGCCTGCGCGGGATCGCCGCCGAGTGGGAGTCCGCCCACGACCAACTGGAGACACTGCGGGTGGTGGCCTCGAGCCCGGACCGGATCGCCACCGCCACCGCCGACTCCGGTGGCGCGGTGATCGACCTCGTACTGTCGGCCGGGTTGCGCGCCCACGGCTGCGAGACGGTGGCGTCCGCCATCCTCGAGGCCACCTCCAGTGCCGTCAGGCA
>NZ_JAALEB010000175.1:0-22282 GCF_014145165.1 Dietzia sp. Cai40
GACGACGACGAGGTCGTCACCGACGAGATGGGCAATGGCAGGGGTGGCGTGCGGACCCCCGTCGTGGAGGCCCCGGTCGAGCAGCTCACCGGCGTGCCCCACCCCGAGGCGCAGCCCCTGTGCATGCTCCTCGGGCGGACGGTGGAGCTTCCCGAGCAGGTGCTGCGGGAGCGGTGGCCGGGCGGTGGGCAGACCGGCGGAGGGCAGTCGGGGCGTGAGCAGTACCTGGCGGCCTATCGCGCGGCCACGGACCGGCTCATCGCCGAGGGGTTCCTCCTGCCCGAGGACCGCGAGGAGATCCTGGCCGACGCCCGACCGGAGCGTCTCACCTGGTGAGTCGGGTGCGGGTCTCCCGGCGGGGTGCTCGGCCCCAGGTGAGTTCGGGTGATCGCGTGAGCAGGATGACCGCCACGAACATCGCCTGGGCGCCCACATAGGTGGCCATCACCACGAGGTCGCGGTTCGCCCAGTCGACGAGATCGGGCCGGAACGCGCCCAGCGCGATCAGGCCGTCGGACAAGACGAACAGGGCGCCGCCGAGCGCGCCGACCCAACCGTGGCTCGACGCGAGCCACGCCACGGCGAGAAGCAACATCCCGTAGACCACCACGGCCGGGGCGAGCATCCCGGCCTCCGGAACCGTCACCGCCAGCAGCGCGACCGCCACCACCATGAGCAGCAGTGTCCACGCGAACGGCGACCGGCCCCGGTCCACTCGGGTGAAGGCGACGATCCACAGCACCTGGGCCACGGCGAACCCGCCGATCATCGCCAGGAACCGCGCGTCCTCCGGCATCACCTTGGGTAGCGAGTCCCCGACCCAGCTGGCGGCCAACGCGGCCAGCGCCCAGGGCCAGGCGGGTCCGCGGTCATCGGGCGGTGACACGAGCAGCACCACCGCCAGCGCGGGCATGAGCAGCACCTGCGACCACGCTGCCACCGCGTCGGCGCCGGTCAGAAGCGCGATCAGGTGGACGAGCGTCACCACGGCGACGGGGCCCCAGCTCAGTGCGCGCATGCCCACGACGCTATCCCCGGTCACCGCCGCGCGCCGGGGGATGCGCCACCTCGTCGTCGTCGGGTGACGGCGTGCCCCGTCAACGCGACCATCACCGCGGCGCAGCACAGCACGCCCACGCCGAACGCCATGGTGATGCCCTCGTCGGTGGAGTAGGTCGACTCGGACGGGTGGGCGGCGAGCACCGCGGCGGACAGCGCGGCACCCACCGCGCCGCCGACCGTGCGCAGGACCTGGTTGAAGCTCACGGCGCTGCCGAGTTGGTCCACGGCCACACTCCGGGCGATCAGCGCGGGCATGGCGGCGTACCCGGATCCGATCCCCGCGCCGAACAGGAACATCCCGACGGCGAGCGTGAGGAAGTCGCCGTGCGCCCACCACAGCAGCAGCGACGCCACGGTCATCACCGCCGCACCGACCGGTAGGAAGACCGCCATGTCGACTCGGCGGGAGAGCGCCCTGACCGCGCGATTGGCCAGGAAACTGCCGACGGACAGCGGCGCCATCATGAAGCCCGCCCACATGAGCGGGACGGCGAGGCCGAAGCCGGTGTCGGTGGGGGCCTGGGCCACCAGGCTCGCGATCGACAGGCCGATGTACAGGGCGGTGCCCAGCCCGATCGCGGTCGCGTTGGCCAGCAGCACCTCGGGCCGGCGCACCACCCGCAGGTTGATCAGCGGGTGCCGGGTGCGCACGCTGTGCACGCCCCACGCGGTCAGGGCGGTCACGGCCACCGCGAGGGTCCCCAGGGCGCGCGGAGAGGTCCAGCCCCAGCCCTGGGCCTCGGAGATCCACAGCAGCAGGGTGGCCAGGCCGACGCCCAGCAGAACGGCTCCGGGCAGGTCGAGGGGTGTCCGCGGGGCGAGTGGGTCGGGACCGGCGGGGACGAAACGCCACACCCCGGCCGCCGCGGTGGCCACGAACAGCGCGGCGAAGGCGAACGCGGACCGGTGGCCGAACCCCGCGGCCAGCAGGCCGGTGAGCGGGTACCCCAGCCCCATTCCCACCGAGACCGTGACCGACAGGGTGGAGATGGCCGGCTGGGACTCGGAGTAGCTCAGGTGTCGGCGGGCCAGGGCGATCGTGACCGGGACGGTCCCGTAGAGCAGGCCCTGCAGTGCCCGGCCGAGCAGGAAGACCGTGAAGTTCGTGGCCACGGTGGCGATGACCGATCCCGTGAAGATCACCGCCAACGACGCCAGGAGCAGCCGCCTGGTGTGGGGGCCGTCCGCCAGCCGTCCCATGATCGGGGTGGCCACCGCGCCCACCAGCAGGTTCACGGTGAGCATCCACTGTGCGGCGCTGACGGTGATGCCGAACTCTTCTGCCACCGACGGCACGAGCAGCATGCCCAGGGAGCTGACGATCGCGCTGGTGAGCCCGGCGTAGACCAGGGTCTGGAGGAACCAGCGGGGTGCGGGTGCGCGGTCGGTCGAGGTCACCTCGTGCCCCTGGTGTCGAGTCTGCCGATCAGGGGCACGGCTGCGGCCAGGGTGGCACGCTCGGACTCGCTGAGCTCGTCGGTGACCGCGTGGACCAGCCACTCCTGCCCGGCAGACCGTTCGCTGACCAGGCGTGTCCGGCCGCTGTCGGTGAGGGTGATCAGGACCCGCCGGCCGTCGGCGGGGTCGGGGCTGCGGGAGACCAGGCCCATCTCCTCGAGTTCCCGTACCGCGCCCGCCACAGCCTGGTGACTGATCCGCTCGTGCGCGGCGAGGACGGTCGCGGTGAGGGCGCCGTGGCGGTCGAGGCGGGACAGGATCCCGACCTTTCCCATCGACAGCGTCCGGTGCTCGCCGAGCCGCCGCCACAGCGGGCGAAGGGCTTCGCGCAGATCGGTGGCCAGCGCGGACGGGTCGGCGGCCGCGGTGCTCGTGGCGGACGCGGTAGCCGCGGCACCAGGGGTGTCGCTCGGGTCGGAGCTGCTCGCAGAGTCGGTCTGGTGGGCCACCCAAGCGATTCTACAAGGAAGTTGCGCAATCTACTTGCGAGACCGAGACCAAGACCGAGACCGAAACCCAGGCCAAGGCCGCGACCGAGCCCGAGGCCCAGGCCGCCACCGAGCCACGCGTCGTCGACTGCGTCATACCCGGCGCACCCCAACGAGAAGAGCGTTCCGAGCACCTGCTTCTCGGCGGATGTGTTCGGAACGCTCTTCCCGATGAAGGGGGGCGCAGGCCAGCGCGACCCGGCAGGACGCGCGTAGCCGCGGGGGTCGTCGACTCAGTACGTCCCGCAGTTGACCGGGGCCGGCAGGCCGTCGATCCGGTCGGCCAGGTACTGCACCGTCCCTCCGAGGCCGGAGAGCATCGGCACCGCGTGATTGATGACCAGCCCGGTGGCCACCGGCGGGGTGTGGTCGATCACCATCTCGACGGCCGCACCCTGCGCGCACCAGTCGCGGCCGAGTCGCTGTGACTGGTGACCGGGCACCACGTCGTCGTTCACGGGGGACAGGATCCGCACCGGCGTGGTGGGCGACAGGCGGCCGATGCGTTGGCGCTCCAGGTAGTCCATGATGGCCGGATCCTGCCTGGCGATCTCCCCGGCGGACTGGCCGGACCGCGTGAAGTTGTTGGTGCGCTGCTGGAAGAACTGGATGGCGGTCTCGCCGATGCACTGGTCGGAGGTGGCGGCGAGCATCGCCCGGCCGTGGTCGTTGAGATAGGCGTCGAGGAGCGGGTCCATCTCCGGGTAGGCGTCGACCAGACTGTTGAGCGAGTACCCGATCACGCCGGCGATCGCCGACCCGTCTGCCCTCTCGAGAGTGGCCAGGAGGTCGGCGGGCGGCGATCCGGCGGCGGTGCCGACGAGGTTCACCTCGGCCGCGTACCGCGGATGCAGTTCGGCGGCTGCGGCCACAGCGCCGCCGCCCTGCGAGTACCCGGAGAACACGGTGCGCGGCGAGGGTCCGATGTCCGCACCAGGGATCCGCGGCGCGGCACGGGCGATGTCCAACACGGCACGGGCCGAGGACTCGCGGTGGACGTACGGGTGGATGCCGGGCGTGCCCAGCCCCTCGTAGTCGGTCATCGCGACCGCGTAGCCGCGGGCCAGCAACGCGTAGGCCTGGATGAGTTCGTAGCCGAAGCCCACGCCGGGCGGGTCCGTGCGGACGGTGGCCAGGTTCTGGAAGGTCTTCGACGGCGCGCAGTGGTCGGCCTGACCCTGGGTGCCCGGTGCGAGCACTGCGAGCGGCCGCGTCCCCGGGCCGGTCCACGGCGCGCGGGGCTGGAGGTACGTCCCCGTCACGGCGATTGGCTGGTTTCTCGACCCCGCGGAGGTGTACATGATGCGCTGGGCATCGGTCGAGATCGGGCCCGCGCCGTCCGAGACGAACTCCGCCCCGGGGATCGGTGGGATGGCGCCGGCGAGTGGGAACGACTCGGTCTTGACGAGTGCTCCCGCGCCTGCGGGCAGCTGGGCGGGCGGTTGATAGAACGCGGGAGCAGGGTCGTTGGACGAGCCCTGGGCTGCGGCGACCGGGGCGAGCGCGGCCCCGCCCCCGATGGTGGTCGCCAGAGCGGTGGCGAGTGCGGCAGCGCGCAGCGCGGTTCGACGAAGTAACACGGTCCCCCCGGACTTAATGTGTCGTGAATCACTGATGAGCGGAGTCTAAGTCGCCGCCCTCCCGCGTGGGTCGGGCACCCTCCCGGAGCTACCGTCGTAGCCATGACCGAGCACCCGCCCGCCACGCCCGACACCACTGACCATGAGCCCGGATGGGCGGAGGTCGACGCATTCCTCGACGAGGCGATGGGGCTCGAGGACCAGGTGTTGCGGGATGTGCGTGAGGCCACCGCGGCGGCGGACCTGCCCCCGATCGAGGTCTCCGCCGCCCAGGCGCGGTTCCTCGCGCTGCTCTGCCGGATGATCGGCGCGCGCCGCGTCCTGGAGTTCGGGACTCTCGGCGGGTACAGCGCGGCCAGCGTCGCCCGCGCCCTGGGGGACGACGGCGAGGTGGTCACTTTGGAGATCGACCCGCGGCATGCCGAGGTGGCGCGCGCAAACTTCAGACGGGCCGGGGTGGCCGATCGCGTGGAGGTACTCGTGGGCCCGGCCTCGGAGTCGGCGCGGGCGCTGATCGACACGGGTACCGAGCCGTTCGACATGGTGTTCATCGACGCCGACAAGCCCGGCAATCCGGGCTACGTCGAGCTCGCGTTGCAGTTGACCCGCCCGGGCAGCGTGATCGTAGTGGACAACGTCGTGCGCCACGGCGCGGTCGCGGACGCGGGCTCCGACGATCCCGGGGTGCTCGGCAGCCGCGAGGTGCTGACGCTGCTCGGCGGTCATCCGCGACTGGACGCGACCGCCCTGCAGACGGTGGGCGCCAAGGGCTGGGATGGCTTCGCGGTGGCTCGCGTCCGCTGAAGTCGGCGTTGCGGGCCGCAGGTCAGCCGGTGCGCAACCGGCCCGCCGCCTTGTGTCGTTCCAGCTCGGTCATGCCGCCCCAGACGCCGTAGAGCTCCCGCTCCTCGATGGCGTACCGACGGCACTGGTCGAGCACCGGGCACTGCCGGCAGAGCTGCTTGGCGAGTTCCTCGTTCTTCCGCCTCGTGCCCTTGAGGTCGTGGTCGTCGTTGTAGAACAGGTCCTGGTGGCCGACGCAGTTGCCGCGGTCAGCCCATGCCCATCGATCGTCCACTGCGGTCGAGGCGGCCTCAGCCAAATGATCATCCCACTTCCCGGGTCGGCGACGAGTCGAAAGACCGTGCGCGGAACAACGTCCCATCATCCGTTGTATGAAAGCGGGCGGACTACACCCCCAGGGGTGTGATCGCCGTATCGGGGCATCCGAGGGTTCGTTGCTAAGGTCTGTCCATGCCGGTCAGGGTGACTGTGATCAACGACTACCTCGTCGTCGTAGCCGGGGTGAACGCCATACTCTCGGAGTACGCCGACCGCATCGAGGTCGTGGAGAAGCGCACGGTCTCCAAGGGGGCGGCTCCGGTGGACGTGGCCCTGTACGACACGTTCGCCGCGCCGGTGGGTAAGCACGCCCGCCTGGCCGCGTTGCGTCAGGACCCGTCGATCGCTGCGGTCGCGGTCTACTCCTTCGCCGCTGACCGCGCTGCTGTCGAGGACAGTCTGGCGTTGGGGGCGAACGGTTTCCTCTCCAAGTCCCTGTCCGCTCCGGAGCTGGTCCGGGGGATTGAGGAGATCGCGGCGGGTCGCATCGTGACGATGGTGGGGCCGGGGTTGTCCGCCACGGGGGCCAACGACTGGCCCGCCAAGGAGGCCGGCCTCTCCGCCCGCGAAGCCGAGATGGTGGGCCTGATCGTGCAGGGTATGTCGAATCATGACATCGCCGACCGGTGCTACCTGTCGGCGAACACGGTCAAGACCTACATCCGTGCTGCCTACCGGAAAATGGGTGTGACCACGCGTGCCCAGGCGGTGGCCTGGGGTATCGAACACGGCCTGAAGCCCGACCGCCAGGCCTGAGCCGCGGGCGTCCCGGGGTTCGGGGCGTCGCGGGCCTTGAAATAGGTACCCTAGGGGGGTACCGTATCTCGCATGGCCGAGCACGGATACACCCCGAATAAGGACGACCACCTCAAGCGGCTGCGCCGCATCGAGGGTCAGGCCCGCGGTCTGCAGAAGATGGTCGAGGAGGACAAGTACTGCATCGACATCCTCACGCAGGTCTCCGCCATGACCCGGGCGCTGCAGTCGCTCTCGCTCAACCTGCTCGAGGAGCACCTGGGCCACTGCGTGGCCGGCGCGATCGAGCACGGTGGCCCGGAGGCGCAGGCCAAGCTCGCCGAGGCCAATGCGGCCATCGCGCGCCTGGTCAAGTCGTAGTCCGCTCCACCGAGCCGCCCTCCACCCGTCTGCAACCATCAGAGGAGAACCCCATGTCCGACACCGCCACCTTCACCGTCTCCGGAATGACCTGCGGCCACTGCGTCGCCTCCGTGAAGGAGGAGGTCTCGGAGATCCCCGGCGTCACCGATGTGGAGGTCGACCTGGAGTCGGGCCGCCTCGTCGTCGTCGCCCCCGATCCCGTCGACCCCGCCCTCGTCCGCGCCGCCGTGGACGAGGCCGGGTACACACTCGACGCCGCGGAATGAGGTGGCCACGATGAGCCGCACCGACACCAGCACTGCCGGCAGCCTCACCGGCGGACCGGCGACCACCGTCGTCGACCTCCAGATCGAGGGCATGACCTGCGCCTCGTGCGCCAACCGGATCGAGCGCAAGCTCAACAAGCTCGACGGGGTGACGGCCGAGGTCAACTACGCCACCGAGAAGGCGCGCGTGGAGTACGCCCCGGGCGTGGAGTCGCAACTCCTGCTCGACACCGTCCAGCAGGCCGGGTACTCGGCGCGGCTCCCGCAGCCCCGCACGCCCGCCGCCACCTCGACCCCGCGCGCCGCCGACGGGGCCGCCGCCGCGACGGGACATGCCGGCAACGCCACCGACGACTCCGAGGCCCCTGACCGGGTGGAGAGCCTGCGCCACCGCGTGATCGTCTCCGCGCTGCTGTCGATACCCGTGATCGCGATGGCCATGATCCCGGCGTTGCAGTTCACCAACTGGCAGTGGCTCTCGTTGACCCTCGCCGCTCCGGTCGTCGTGTGGGGCGGGTGGCCGTTCCACCGCGCGGCGGCGATCAACATCCGGCACGGCTCGTTCACCATGGACACCCTCGTGTCGATCGGCACGTCCGCCGCCCTGTTGTGGTCGCTGTACGCCCTGTTCTTCGGCCACGCCGGGATGCCGGGCATGACCCACGGGTTCGAGTTCTCGCTCTCGCCCAGCGACGGCGCGGGGGACATCTACCTCGAGGCCGCCGCCGGGGTCACCACCTTCGTGCTGCTGGGTCGCTACATCGAGGCCCGGTCCAAGCGCACGGCCGGGGCGGCGCTCCGATCGCTGCTCGAGCTCGGCGCCAAGGACGTCGCGGTGCTGCGCGACGGCGTCGAGACGCGGATCCCCGTGGAGAACCTGCAGGTCGGTGACGAGTTCATCGTGCGCCCCGGCGAGAAGATCGCCACCGACGGCCGGATCGTCGACGGCGCCTCCGCCGTCGACACCGCCATGGTCACCGGTGAATCCGTGCCTGCCGAGGTCTCCACCGGCGACGCCGTGGTCGGCGGCACGGTCAACACCAGCGGGCGGCTGATCGTCCGGGCCACCCGCGTGGGATCGGACACCCAGCTCGCGCAGATGGCGCGGATGGTCGAGGACGCACAGTCCGGGAAGGCCGCCGCGCAACGCCTGGCTGACCGCATCTCCGGGGTCTTCGTCCCCGCCGTCCTGGTCTTGGCGGCCGCGACGTTCGCCTTCTGGCTGCTCACCGGATCCGGCACCTCCATGGCGTTCACGGCCGCGGTCGCGGTGCTCATCATCGCCTGCCCCTGTGCGCTCGGTCTGGCCACGCCCATGGCCCTCATGGTGGGGACCGGCCGCGGTGCGCAGCTGGGCATCCTCATCAAGGGCCCCGAGGTCCTGGAGTCCACCCGCCGCGTCGACACGATCGTGCTCGACAAGACCGGCACCGTGACCACCGGAACGCCCGCGCTGGTCTCGGTGACCGCCGCGGACGGCGAGGACGAGACGCAGGTGCTGCGCTACGCCGGTGCGGTGGAGGACGCCTCCGAGCACCCCATCGCCCGGGCCGTCGCCGCCGGCGCCCGAGAGCGGGTCGGTGACCTACCGGCCGTAGCGGGCTTCCGCAACACCGAGGGGCTGGGGGTGTCGGGACGGGTCGGAGCCGACCCCACTGACGACACCCGTGACGACGACGAGGTGGTCGTGGTGGGCCGTCCGGCTCTCCTCGCCGAGCAGGAGATGCCGCTGCCGGCCGAGCTCGAGCGGGCGGTCGACGAGGCCTCCGGCCGCGGCCACACCGCGGTGGCGGTGGGCTGGGGTGGCCGTGCCCGCGGGGTGCTGGTGGTGGCCGACCAGATCAAGGACTCCTCCGCCGAGGCGGTCGGGAGGTTCCGCGGCCTGGGTCTCACCCCCATCCTGCTCACCGGCGACAACGCGAGGGTGGCCGCGTCGGTGGCGCAGCAGGTGGGCATCGACCCCGGCCCGGACACCGCGATCTCCGAGACGGTCATCGCTGAGGTGCTGCCAGCGGAGAAGGTGGACGTGATCCGCAGGCTGCAGGCGCAGGGCCGGGTGGTGGCCATGGTCGGCGACGGCGTCAACGACGCGGCCGCCCTCGCCACCGCCGATCTGGGCCTGGCGATAGGGACGGGCACCGACGCGGCGATCGAGGCCTCCGACCTCACCCTGGTCCGCGGGGACCTGCGCGCCGCGGCCGATGCGATCCGGCTGTCCCGCAGCACCCTGCGGACCATCAAGGGCAACCTGTTCTGGGCGTTCGCCTACAACGTGGCCGCGCTGCCCCTGGCGGCGGCCGGGCTGCTCAACCCGATGATCGCGGGCGCGGCGATGGCGTTCTCCTCGGTGTTCGTCGTGGCCAACAGCCTGCGGCTGCGGAGGTTCCGCGCGGCGGAGTAGCGGGTTCCGCACGGTTGCATCCGCGGTGAGCGTGGGTACGGTGACGGCCACGACGCCGACACGCACGACGCCGACTAGGAGGTCCACCGGATGACCGCACAGAACCGACCTGGACAGACCGTTCCCGACCAGACAGTTCACGCCCAGACCGTGCCCACTCTCCGCCGAGCCCGCAGGGGCAGCGCCTTCGTCGCACTCACCGCAGCCGCGGTGCTGGCCGCCTCGTGCGGGACGGGGGAGGACTCTCCCGCCGCCGAGGGGACCACCACCCCCCAGGACACCGCCACCACCGCTGACGCGGGAGCCGGGGGCGGGGAGCAGGGCGACCGGGCCTTCGCCACCGCGGAGCTCACAGACCCCGAGGCCGGACCGCTGGGCACGGTGGAGTTCGTCGAGTCCGAGGGCGGCACCCTGGTCACCGTCGAGGCCAGCGGACTCGAGCCCGGATTCCACGGACTGCACATCCACACGACCGGGCTGTGTGAGCCGGACAGCGCCAATCCCAACGACCCCGATGAGAGGGGCGCGTTCCTCTCGGCCGGCGGGCATCTGGCCGGGCCGGACGGCGGGGCCGGGCATCCCGAGCACGCGGGCGACCTGCCGCCGCTGTACGTCGCCGGCGACGGGACCGCCCGCCTCACCACCCTGACAGACCGGCTGGACCGGGAGCTTTTGCTGGACGACGACGGTTCGGCCGTGATGATCCACGAGGACCCGGACAACCTCGCCCACATCCCGGAGCGCTACGCACCGGACGGGCCGGACGAGGACACGCTGATGGCCGGCGACGGAGGCAGCAGGATCGCCTGCGGGGTGGTCGTCGGCTGACCCCCTCCGACACGTGACCGGACAACTGTCCGGTCACGTGTCCGATAACCCCCCGATCAGGCGGCCTGCTCTGGTAGCGTCCGCCGCGAACAGGCACGCGTCACCACGCGCCGCCTCAGGTCGGGAGGGGACACATGGCCATCCGGGTCGCGCAGATCGCCACGGGGAACGCCGGGGCGATCGCCCTGCGCCACCTCATCGAGGACCCGCGCTTCGAGCTCGTCGGCGTCTGGGTGCACTCCGCGGACAAGGCGGGCAGGGACGCGGGTGAGCTCGCCGGTCTCGGGGTGGACACGGGCGTCACCGCCACCACGAGTGCGGCCGACATCGTGGCCGCGGCGCCCGACTGCGTGGTCTACTGCGCGATGAGCGACACCAGGCCGGTGGAGGCCGCGCGCGACATCCGCGAGTACCTCGCCGCCGGGATCAACGTGGCGGGCACCGCGCCCACTCCGCTCATCAACCCCGCCGCGGGCGTCCCCGACAGCGCGCGCGCCAAGCTCGAGGCCGCGGCCCTGGAGGGCGGTGCCACCCTCTTCGTCACCGGCGTGGACCCGGGGTTCACCAACGACCTCCTGCCGCTCGCGATCACCGGCACCTGCCGCGAGGTGCGCCAGGTCCGCTGCACCGAGTTCTCCGACTACGCCACCTACGATTCCACCGAGTCGATGGTCGACGTCATGGGTTTCGGCACCCCGCTCGACCAGACCCCGCTGCTGTTCCTGCCCGGGGTGTTGACGGCGGGGTGGGGGGCGTCGATCCACCTGCTCGCCGCCGGGTTGGGCGTGGAGGTGGACGAGATCACCGAACACGTCGAGCGCGAACCCGCCCCGGAGACCTACGAGGTCGCGGCCTGCACCATCGCCGAGGGCGCCCAGGCGGGGTTCCGCTTCCAGATCACCGGCATGGTGGCGGGCGAGCCCGTCATCGTGGTCGAACACGTCACCCGGACCCGGGACGACCTGCGGCCGGACTGGCCGTACGCGGTCCAGGAGGGGCACTCGTACCGCGTCGAGGTGATCGGCGAGCCGTCGTACGTCCTCGACCTGGCCGCGCAGAGCGCGGACGGCGACCACAACTACTCGGCGATCCTCGCCGGGGTCGGCAGGGTGGTCAACGCCGTACCCGCCGTCGTGGCCGCGGCGCCGGGGTTGACCACGACGCTGGATCTGCCGCTCACCGGCGCGCCGGGCATCGTCGGTACGCGCTGACGCGTCGACCGACGTCGTCACCACAGCTGTTCACGAGTAGAGGGAGTCGTCATGGGTCGGGTCGAGGGCAAGGTCGCCATCATCACGGGTGCCGCGCGGGGGATGGGCGAGGCCGACGCGCGCCGGCTCGTCGCGGAGGGCGCGAAGGTCGTGCTCACCGACGTGTTGGACGATCAGGGCGAGGCCGTGGCGGCCGAGCTGGGGGAGGGCGCGCGCTACCGCCATCTCGACGTGTCCGATGCGGAGCAGTGGAAGGCCGTCGTCGAGGAGACGGTCGCCGACTGGGGCGGGGTCGATGTGTTGGTCAACAACGCGGGGATCGCCAACGGGGCCGAGCTGCACAGGTTCCGGCATGACAAGTGGCAGCAGATCCTGGACGTGAACCTCACGGGGACCTTTTACGGATGTCAGGCCGTCACCGAGACGATGATCGCCGCCGGTGGTGGGTCGATCATCAACGTCTCGTCGATCGAGGGAATGCGCGGTACGCCGTGGGCTCACGGGTACGTGGCCGCCAAGTGGGCCGTCCGTGGGCTCACCAAATCGGTCGCGCTCGAGCTCGCCCCGCACGGCATCCGCTGCAACTCGCTGCACCCGGGCCTCGTGCGCACCCCGATCACCGAGGGGATCCCGGACGATATGATCCCGATCCCCCTCGGCCGGCTGGGCACCGTCGAGGACGTAGCCAACTTCGTGCTGTTCCTGGCCTCCGACGAGTCCTCCTACGCCACCGCCACGGAGTTCGTGGTGGACGGCGGGACCATCAACGGGATCCCGCACAAGCAGCTGTAGAGCGTGACCGCGGCGGCCTACTTCTCCCGCGGCGCTCGGCCCATCAGGTAGAACTCCGGGTTCGGCCGCATGTCGGTGGCGTTGGCCACCCGGTTGCTCAGCCCGAACAGGCCGGTGATCGTCGCGATGTCCCACGCGTCCTCGTCGTCCAGGCCGTGCGCGTGCAGCGCGGCGAAGTCGGCGTCGACGAGCTCGTCGGACCGCAGGTTCACCTTGGTGGCGAAGTCGCAGATGGCGCGTTCCCGTGGGGTCAGCTCGGCCTTGTGATGGCTCACGGCCAACTGGTCGGAGAGGTACGGGTCCTTCTTGACGATCCGGAGGATCGCACCGTGCGCCACCACGCAGAACTGGCAGTTGTTCTGCGCGGAGATGGTCACGATGATCATCTCCTTGTCCGCCTTGGACATGTTCGAGCCCTCGCGGTCCATCACCGCGTCGTGGTAGGCGAAGAAGGCCCGCCACTCCGCCGGGCGGCGCCCGAACATCAGGAACACCTCGGGGACGAACCCGGCCTTCTCCTGCTCCGTCAGAATGCGCTCCCGCAGGTCGTCGGGGAGATCGGCGAGCTCGGCGAGGGGGAATCGGTCGGACATGTGCGGCTCCGGGGGAGTGGGGCGCCCGGGTGGGGCGCCGGGCTGAGGGGCGGGGAACTGAGCAGTGGAGGGGCTCAGGGCTGGAGGGGCTGGAGGTCTGCCCAGAGGCTATGCCGCGTCGCCCGCCGCCGGATCAGGATCGCGCCGCGGACCCCCACGTGTGTACCCGCTCGATCTCCAGCCAGACGTCGACGCGGGCGCGATCGCGGACCGGGTACGGCTGGTCCGTGTAGTGCCGGGACAGCGCGTCGATGCCGGCCAGGTCCGGGTCCTCGGCGATCTCGGTGATCCGGCCCTGGATGCTCACGTGCGAGTACCAGTCGTCCGCGTCCAGCACGGACAGTGCCACCCGCGGGTCGCGCCGCAGGTGCTGGAGTCAGACCCGGCCGGCGTCGAGGTTGAGGTGGATGCGGTCGGCGACCAACCGGTACCAGGTGGGCACGGTCACCGGGGAGCCGTCCTTGCGCAGCGTGGCCATGACGCACGGATTCGGCCGGGCGAGCAGGCGGCGCAGGTCGTCGGTCAGCGGGGAGCCGGACGGGTGTGCTTCGGACGGGTGTGATTCGGGCTGGTGCGATTCGGACTGGTGTGAGTCAGACACGGCGCGCGGTCCTCTCGTCGGTGGCGGGTACTCCGGTCCAGTGTGCGCGTCGTCCGCGCCGAGGGGTGGCGCTATACCCCCGAGGGTTTTACGGTGGAGTGTGTACCTGTTCCCCACGGAAACGGACACACATCATGCTCTTCGAGCGCATCTATGACTACGACCTGGCCCACGCCAGCTACTTCATCGGCTGCCAGAGCAGCAGTGAGGCGATCGTCGTGGACCCCAGCCGCGACCTGAGGCCCTACTTCGAGATGGCCGACCAGCACGGCATGACCATCGTCACGGTCACCGAGACCCACATCCACGCCGACTACCTGTCCGGCACCCGCGAGCTGGCCGCCGCGACCGGCGCCACCACGTATCTCTCCGACGAGGGCGGCGAGGACTGGCGCTACGGCTTCGAGGGCGAGCGTCTCCGCGACGGCGACACCATCGAGCTAGGCAACGTCCGCCTCAAGGCCGTGCACACTCCCGGCCACACGCCCGAGCACCTGATGTTCCTCATCACCGACGGCGCGTTCGCCGACGAGCCCGGTTACGCGCTGACCGGCGATTTCGTGTTCTGTGGCGACCTCGGGCGACCGGACCTGCTCGACGAGACCGCCGGCGGCAGCGATTCGGGCGGCGAGGACACCCGCTACGAGAGCGCCACGCAGCTCTTCGCCAGCCTCCGAGAGCGCTTCCTCACCCTGCCCGACCACGTCCAGGTGTTCCCGGCCCACGGCGCAGGGTCGGCCTGCGGCAAGTCCCTGGGGGCGCTGCCGTCCAGCTCGGTGGGATACGAGCGGAAGTTCGCGTGGTGGCCGAAGTACGTGGAGAACGACGACGAGGAGGGCTTCATCTCCGAACTCCTCGACGGCCAGCCCGACGCGCCGGCGTACTTCGGGCGGATGAAGCGCGAGAACCGGGACGGCCCCTCCGTGCTCGGCCATCCGTTGCCGGAGCTGCAGGAGTTGCCAGCGGAGGAGGTGGCCTCCGGCATCGAGTCCGGCGACCTCGTCGTCGTCGACCCCCGACCCGCCGACGACGTCCACGACGGCACCGTCGACCGCGCCATCAACCTCCCGGCCGGTCAGGCCGGCACCTACGCCGGCTGGGCCATCGACCCGGAGTCCGACACCCGCGGCCTGGTCTTCCTCGCCGAGGACGCCGAGGCGGCCGACGAGCTGCGGCGCCACGTCATCCGCGTGGGCGTCGACTCCACGCGCGGGTACGTCACCTCCACCGACGGACTGCCCACGTTCCGCCCGGAGACCGTGGACCCGGAGGACCTGGAGGCCCACGAGCACACCATGGTGCTCGACGTCCGCGCCACCTCCGAGTACTCCGACGGCCACGTCCCCGGCGCCACCCAGCTGCACGGCGGCCAGGTGATGTGGGAGCGCGACGAGCTGCCCGACCCGGGCAGGATCGTCACCTACTGCCAGTCGGGTGCCCGCAGCTCGGTCGTGGCCAGTGCGCTGCGCAGCGTCGGGTACGACGTCACCGAACTCGAGGGCAGCTATTCCGCCTGGGAGGAGGCCGGGATGCCCACGGAGTGACCGGCCGGCCGCGGGTCCGCACTCGGCCGCGGGTCCGAGCTCGGCCGCGGCCCCACGGCCTCACCGGCGGGAAGGAACCGTCCGGCCGAGAACTGTCGGCCGTACCCCTCGGCGAACTCGCCGTCGGACCACACCACGTGGCCGCTGATGATCGTGGCGGCCACCGCGCGGTCGTTGCGGTTGACCATGCGGTGGATGCCGCCGAGCTCCGGCATCGCCTCCTCGTGGTAGTCCAGCGACTCGCCGTCGAGGCCGGCCGGGTCGATCACCACCACGTCGGCTCGACGCCCGGGTGCGATCCGCCCGGCGTCGAGCCGGTAGAAGTCGGCGAGTTCTCCGGTGAGCTTGAACACGGCCTCCTCGACGGACAGGAACGGGGTACCCCGACGATCCGCCTCGTGCACGCGCTCGAGCAGGCGGACGCCGAAGTTGTAGAAGGCCATGTTGCGCAGGTGCGCCCCGGCGTCGGAGAAGCCGATGGTGATCCCCGGGGTCCGCGCGAGCCGGTTGGCGACCTCCTCGCGCGCGTTGGCGATGGTGGTGGTCCACCGCAGGTCGGCGCCGTGCTCCACGACCAGGTCGAGGAAGCAGTCAGCGGGGTGCAGTGACCGTGCGCGGGCGACGTCGCCGACGGTCCTGCCGACCAGCGACTCGTCGGGGCAGGCCACGATCAGGGCGTCGTCGAAGTCGCGGTGCCACACCCGTGGGCTGAACCGCTTCTCGAAGTCCCGCCGGAACCAGCGCCGGTAGCCCTCCTTCTCGAGCAGATCGGTGCGGGCCATCTCGTCCTTGAGGTGTAGCGCCTCGCGTCCGGAGCCGAACTCCTCGAAGACCACCAGGTCGATCCCGTCGGCCCACACCTTGAAGGTGGTGGGCAGGTGCTGCCACACGAACCTGCCCCTTCCGAGAGTGTTGGCCACCCATGCCAGCGGCCGGAAGATGCGGTTGACCCACGGCTCGGCCAGGGTGTCCGCGGCGGCGAGGAGTGAGACCCGCAGCGGCTTGCGGAAGAGTCCCGTGCTGGTGGCCACGTAGAAGGCCACGTCGACCTTGGTGTTGAGGTTCGGCACGCCCTGCAGGACCCGGTCGCGCCGGCGGAGGATCCGGCTGAGGCGCCGGAACTCCTTCCACGAGGCGTGTGTGGAGGGCAGGGTCCGCGAGCGGTAGCGGTCGCCGTCCATCTTGTCCCACGGGTTGGTCATGGTGGAGACCCCGAGGAAACCCTGGTCGAGGGCCTCGTCCACCCGCCGTTCGATCTCGCGCAACTCCTCCCGACCGGGGGAGTGCTCCGGATCGGTCGCCCGGCCCAGGCCCATCACGGAGGCGCGGACGTCGGAGTGGCCGAGGAAGCTCGCCACGTTGGGCCCCAGCGGCAGGGCCTCGACCGCGCGCCGCCATGCCGCCGGGTCGGACCAGGACTTCGTGCGCTCGAGTGCCTCGAGGACGGCGTTCCGGGGCAGGGCCTCGACGCGGCTGAACAGGTCGGCCACGTCGACGGTGTCCGAGTAGACCCCGGACAGGGAGCAGTTGCCCACGAGCACGGTGGTCACCCCGTGCCGCACCGACTCGCCGAGCCCGGGGGAGACCAGCAGTTCGACGTCGTAGTGGGTGTGGGTGTCGACGAATCCGGGCATCACCCATCTGCCGCCGGCCTCGATGACGCGGGTGCCGGGCGAGATCGGGAGCGGGGTGGGGCTCACCGCCGCGACGACGCCGGATCGGATCCCGACGTCGGACCGGACGCCCGGCGCGCCGGTTCCGTCGTAGACGGTCCCGCCGCGGATCACGATGTCGAAGTCGGCGCCGCCCGGGCTGGCGTGATCAGTGGTGTCCACGAGGCACTCCCTGGTTTGTGACACAAAACACATACTTCACCAGGCTACCCGGACGCTGGTCCAAGTCCAGACCTCGTCGCGAATTCCCCTGCGCCGCCCGGCCGCCGTGGGGCACCCGCGAGAGGCCGCCGCCCCGGAGTGCCCGTGTCGTCGCGTGGTCACACCCGCTCACGTTTCCCCAGGTGGCGTTCCCGCTCAGGTGCCGTTTGCGACCACTCGCCGGAGGGCGCCCTGGAGCACCGGCGGCACGGCGCCGCCGCGCGGTATCGGCCGTTGCCGCGCGAGTGAGGCACCCGCGGGCCGGGAGTAGCGTTGTCGCGCATGACCACACGCACGGAGCGCCTCGACGGCCTGCCGTTCACCCGCAAGCACCGCAGGCTGTTGCTCGGATCCGGGGTCGGGTGGGCGCTGGACGCCATGGACGTGGGCCTCATCTCCTTCGTCATGGCCGCGCTGGCAGTGCACTGGGCGCTCACCCCCACCGAGCTGTCCTGGATCGGGTCCATCGGGTTCGTCGGCATGGCGATCGGCGCCGCGCTGGGCGGTCTGCTCGCGGACAGGATCGGTCGCCGCCAGGTCTTCGCCGCGACGCTGCTGGTCTACGGACTGGCCACGGGCGCGGCGGCCCTGTCGACCGGCATCGCGGTGCTCATCGTCCTGCGCTTCATCGTGGGCCTCGGCCTGGGTGCCGAGTTGCCCGTCGCGTCCACGCTGGTCAGCGAGTTCGCGCCCCGCCGGATCCGCGGCAGGGTCGTGGTGATCCTCGAGGGGTTCTGGGCCGTCGGCTGGATCATGGCGGCGCTCATCGGGTACTTCGTGGTCCCGACCGGCGACGACGGATGGCGCTGGGCGCTGGCCGTGGGTCTGGTCCCCGCCGCCTACGCGTTGGTGATCCGGTTCGGGCTGCCCGAGTCGGTGCGGTTCCTGGAATCGAAGGGCCGGGTCGACGAGGCCGAACGGATCGTCCGCGACTACGAGGCCTCGGCCGGGGTCGAGCCGCCCGCCGACTCAGCCGGGGTCGAGCCGCCCGCCGCCGCGATCGACGGGGCGGCGACGGACCGGCTCGAGCCCGTCGAGGAGCCCGCCCGCGAGTCGATCTGGTCCCCGCGACTGCGACGCCGGACCGGTGCCCTGTGGATCGTGTGGTTCGGGATCAACTTCTCCTACTACGGCGCGTTCATCTGGCTGCCCAGCCTGCTGGTCTCGCAGGGTTTCGACCTGGTCAGATCGTTCGGTTACACCCTCATCATCACGCTCGCCCAATTGCCGGGGTACGCGGTGGCGGCGTGGCTCATCGAGGTGTGGGGCCGCCGCGTCACCCTCGCGGTGTTCCTGTCCGGTTCGGCGGTCGCCGCCGGCCTGTTCGGGCTCGCGGGCTCGCCGGCGACGATCATCGCCGCGGGCATGGCGCTGTCGTTCTTCAATCTCGGCGCGTGGGGCGCGCTGTACGCGATCGGCCCCGAGCTCTACCCCACCAGGACCCGCGGGTCCGGCACCGGCGCGGCGGCCGCGTTCGGGAGGATCGCCTCGATCATCGCGCCACTGCTCGTCCCGGTGATGCTCGGCGCCGG
The DNA here is from genome assembly GCF_014145165.1 of Dietzia sp. Cai40. Taxonomy (NCBI): domain Bacteria; kingdom Bacillati; phylum Actinomycetota; class Actinomycetes; order Mycobacteriales; family Dietziaceae; genus Dietzia; species Dietzia sp. Cai40. The sequence continues at coordinate 18,472 of NZ_JAALEB010000175.1, forward strand.
GGGCACCGCGATGGTCTTCGGGGTGTTCGCGGCGGCCTTCGTCGTGGCAGCGCTGGCCGCGTTCACCCTCCCGGAACGCAAGGGCGTCGCGCTCGAGGAGACCTGACGCGACAAGGCCCACCGCATCTCGCGCGAGAGGCCTACCGCGTCTCGCGCCCGTCGCCGAGCTCGCGGATCCTCTCGGTGGCCGCGCGGAGGCGCTCCTTGCGGGCCTCGTCGTCGGACTCCTTGAGCTCCTCGTAGAGCTCCTCGTCCGAGTCGGAGAACTGCAGGATGGCGCGGGGAACCCCCAGGGTCAGGACCAGCGACGGCCACACGATCCACGCGTAATCCCACCCCACCACGAACTGCAGTACGAGGAACGCCACGAGAGTCGCTCCCAGGACCAACCCGTCGAGCGTCTCCACGGTCCTGCCGCGCTTGCGGAGATCCTGGAGCTCGCGGTCCGGATCCGGCACCGCGGGCGACGACGACGAGGCGCGCACCAGCTCACCACCACCCGCCGTGGCCGACTGGACGATCATGCCGTCAACGATGGCCAGCGGCATGCCACCCGGCAGATCGCTGAACGACCCGCGCAGCTGACCCAGGGTGCGCGCCGCGGCGACGTCACCCGAGCGGGAGTGGAACTCCGGGTCGTCGAGGCGGCCCGCCGCGTAGTGGTCGCCGAGAGCGGTGAGCGCGTGCAGGCGCTCGGTGTCCGAGAGCAGCAGATCGTCGGGATCGGTCATGTGACCAGGTTAGGAGGGGGCCGCGCTGACCGCCATAGGTGATCGCACCCATCCACTGTCGCACCCATCCACTGCCCCGGGCCAGTGTCGTATCCGGGTGCGTGTCACATCCGGGAGCGCTGGTGCGTCGAAGGGGTATGAGCACACACCGGAACGACCACGGACAGCGCAAACAGGTCAGCGCGGGGGCGATGGCACCCATGCTGGCGCTCGAGGCCTACACCCGGACCCGGGTCTCCCGCTCCGACAGCCACCTCATCCGACTCCGGGTCTCGGCCGTGAACGAGTGCCGCTTCTGCACCGCCATGCACCGGCGCGACGCCCGTAAAGACGGCTGGGACGACGCCCGGATCGTGGCCGCCGAGAACTGGCCCGCCCACGCCGGTGAGCTGTCCGAGGGGGACCTCACGGTCCTGCGGTTCGCCGACGCGGTCACCCACATCCACGGCGAGGACTCGGTCCCGGACGAGCTCTGGGACGACGTGGTCCGACACCGGGGCGAGTCGGGCACTGGACAGCTGCTGATGGAGGTCGTCACCATCAACGCATGGAACCGGATCGCAGTGGCCACCCGGAAGGATCCGGGCTCGCTCAAGGGCGTGCGCCGGGAGGACATCGATCCCGTTCGCCCGAGGTGACGACGGCCGGTGCGCTCGCCGGACTCGACCGGGCCGCGGTGGACCGGGTCCGGGGACGGCTCCTCGGGGTCGGGTACCGCATCACCGGGACGTGGGCCGACGCGGAGGACGCCGCCGCCGAGGCCCTGGCCCGCCTGGTCGGTCTCGAGGCGGGATCGGCGCCCGACAACCCCGAGGCGTGGCTCACCACGGTCACCACGCGCCTGTGCCTGGACCGGCTGCGGCGACGCAGGCGGGAGGACTACGTGGGGGCGTGGCTCCCCGAACCCGTCGACACCGCACTGTTGCCCTCGGAGCTGGCCGAGCAGCACGACGACCTGCGGATCGCCGTCCTGCTGGCCTACGAGCAGCTCGGCCCCGAGGAGCGCGCGGCCTTCGTGCTGCGCGAGGCCTACTCCCTGCCCTACGCCGAGATCGCCGGCGCGCTGGACGCGGCCGTGCCCACGGTCCGTCAGTGGGTGAGCCGGGCGAGGCGCAGATTGGACACCGACCTGCGTCCGCCGGAGCGTGCACCGGATGCGGTGATCTCTCGGCTTGTCGAGGCCGTCCTGGCCGGTGACCTCCAGCAGACAATCGAGGTGCTCACCGCGGACGCCCGGGTGGTCTCGGACAGCGACGGGAAGGTCAACGCCGCCCGCAGGGACATCGTGGGGGCCCGCAAGTGTGCGTACTTCCTCATCAAGGCGGCGGAGCTGTCCGACGGCATGATCGCTCCGGTCGAGGTGAACGGGGAGTTCGCGCTGGCTGTGGTCTCCCGTGGGGTCGTCCGGGTGGCCCAGCTGGGTGTGGTCGACGGCCGCGTCACGCGGGTCTACTTCCACTCCAACCCGGCCAAACTCACGCGGCTCGCGTTGCCGGAGGGGTTCGAGCCGAGCGCGTGAGGCGGCGGCCCGCGGCAGCCCGGTCTGGGGCTACTCGGGCACCCACATGGCCATCTCGTTCCCGCCGGGCTCCCGGAAGTGGAACCGTCGGCCGCCCGGGAAGGAGAAGGGCTCGAGGGTCACCACGCCACCCGCGGCCTCGACCCGTCCGCGCGCCTCGGCCAGGTCGGCAACCAGGATCACCATCAGCGGTGCCGGTGACTGCTCGTCGTCGTCGCCCTGGATCCCCACCTCGATCCCGCCGCCGGTGAGGTCGGTGTACGACGTCCCGTACACGGTGGGCGACCAGCCGCACACCGTCGCCAGGAACTCGGCGGTCGCGGGCATCGACGTACTGGGGAATTCGACCATGGTGATCTGGTCCGGGGTCCTGTCCTGCATGCGCCCGACGGTACGGGCACCATGGGTGCGGTGGCGCGGTTTCGATCCCTCTACCCGGTTCTGGCTCCCCCGGTCCTCCTCGCCGCGACGGCCTGCGCGGGCGGGGCCGCACCGACCCCTGTGCCGTCCCCTCCGACGAGCACCGGCCCGATCGGCGCGGCGAACGTTCCGCTCGACACCACGATCGATGTCCCCGGCTCACGCGCGGCACTCGAGGCGGGACAGGCGGAGATCCGACGGGTCCTCGAGGGCAGGATCGGTGCGGACGGATGGAGGGAGGCGCGCGCGGCGCAGGAGGTCGCCTGTCCCAGTCGGAGCGACGCGGCCGGTGTCGGGGACGCCGGGATCGGCAAGTTCTACGCCCGCGAGATGCGTCACCCCGATGCCCTGGACCCCGCCGGGTGGGACCGGGCTCTGGAGGAGGTCCTGAACGCCGTCGAGCCGCACGGTTTCCGGCCCAGGCCCACCGACGAGGGACCGACGCGGCCCGGGATCCACTACGTCTACCTGGTCAACGACCACCGGGACGAGCTGACCCTGTCCACGCATCCGACGATCGGTACCGGCTACGGCGGGTTCGGCGTCTGCCACCCCTGGGGGGACTGACAAGCCGGGCCTGACCAGGCACGGGCCGCCGGGCCGCGGTTCGACAGGCGCGGTGGCGGTCAGACTCGAGCCTGATCCCGTGGCCGGTCCCAGTGGGCGAGCAACTCGCGGGCGGCGGCGGCTGGATCGGGCGCGCCCATCACGGCCGACACCACGCACACGCCGTCCAGGGCGGTGCCGGCGAGGAGGCCGACGTTCGCCGCGGTGATCCCGCCGATGCCCACTGCCGGGACTCCACATCTGTGCGCCGTGCGGGCGATGCGGTCGGCTCCCGCCGGACCGAGCGCCGCCGCGGTGTCGGTCTTGGTGGAGGTGGACCAGACCGGGCTCACCCCGATCACGTCCGGTGCGGGCCCGGGACCGGCCAACGCGACGCCGAGTTGGTCGGCCGACTCGATCGACAGGCCCACCATCAGATGCCCCGGGAGTTCGGCCCGGGCCCGCCCGAAAGGCACGTCCCGCTGGCCCACGTGCAGGTGCAGCCCCAGCTCCCGCGCCACGTCCAGTCGGTCGTTGACGAACACCGGCACGTCGCGGCCCACCCGGGCCCCGGCCCGTCGGGCGGCGTCGGCCA
>NZ_JAALEB010000176.1:0-2648 GCF_014145165.1 Dietzia sp. Cai40
GCCGGCGTGGGCGCCGCGCCGGGCTTCGGCGCCGCGGGTCCACCGGAGCCGGGGCTCGACGGCGCGGAGTCGACTCCACCGTCGGACGGTGCGTGCGACGCCCGGAGACGTCGGACCACCGGGGCCTCGAGGGTCGACGATGCGGATTTGACGAACTCTCCCTGATCGCGGAGTTTCGTCAGAAGTTCTTTACTGGTGATACCGAACTCTTTTGCCAGCTCGTGTACCCGGGGCTTGCCTGCCACTGCTCTCCTCACTGCGAGGTCTTCACGGCAGGGCTGGCCGCGCGACCTCGGTCTACATTCGATGGACGTTCATCGCTGGAACTTCACGGTGTGCTCATCGTGTCTGGTCCGTTCCTTCTCTTGTGCTCCCCCGGTCGGCCCATGCGGCCGACGGGTGGTCTCGTGCTCACGACGATAGCGTCTCGAGCACCTCCGAGATCGCATCCTGGGACACGTTCCCGGCGACCCGCAGGGACCTGGTGAAGGCCTTGCGGTCGAGTGCTGTCGCGATGCACCGCTCGTCACGGTGCACCCAGGCTCCCCGCCCGACCGCTCGCCGGTCGGGGTCCGGCGAGAGGGCTGACGCCCGCGGATCGTGAACGATCCGCAGTAACCGGGAATCGGAATCCCGGCGGCGACAGCCGACGCAGGTCCTCACCGGACCCGGCACCTCGGCCGAGCCCTTCTGCTGGTCGTGATGCACCCGCATGAGGCCGCCTCGGTTTCTCGCCGTCCCTCCCACGCGAGTGGGTGGACGTGAAGTCACTGTGACATCTGGTGAGTCTACAGGTCGTTGACTATCGACACTAACGGCGCGCCCGACCGCGTGGACCGCGACCGTGCCGGACGTCACTCCGCGTCGCTGTGGATGTCGATCCGCCACTGCGTCAGCCGGTGGGCCAGGCGGGCGTTCTGCCCCTCCTTGCCGATCGCCAACGAGAGCTGGTAATCGGGGACCACGACGCGCGCAGCCCTCGTCTCGGCGTCCGCGACGGTCACGGAGATGACCTTCGCCGGAGAGAGCGCGTTACCCACGAACACCGTGGGGTCCTCGTCGAAGTCGACGATGTCGATCTTCTCTCCGTTGAGTTCCGCCATCACCGCCCGGACCCGGGCGCCGTTCGGCCCGATGCAGGCGCCCTTGGCGTTGAGGCCCGACACCGTCGTCTCCACGGCGATTTTGGTCCGGTGTCCGGCCTCGCGGGCGATCGCCGAGATCCGGACGGATCCGTCACCGATCTCCGGTACCTCCAGGGCGAAGAGTCCACGGACGAGATCGGGGTGGGTTCGCGACAGGGAGACGGAGGCACCGTGCGGCCCCTTGTGCACCCCCACGACGTGGCACTTGATGCGGTCGCCGTGCTGGTAGGTCTCGCCCGGGACCTGCTCGGCCGGTGCGATGGTGCCCTCGGTACCGCCGTTCTCGGGCCCGATGTGCACGACGACGATCCCCCGCGCGTTCGCACGGGAATCCGACTGGATGACCCCGCTGACCACCTCGCCCTCACGGGCGACCAGGTCGCCGTAGATCCGCTCGGTCTCGGCCTCGCGCAGGCGTTGCAGGATGATCTGCCGGGCCGTCGCCGCGGCCACCCGGCCGAAATCGGACGGGGTGGCGTCGAACTCGCCGATCCGATTGCCCTCGTCGTCTACCTCGGCCGCCATGACCGCGACGGTCCCGGCCTTCCGGTCGAGTTGGATCCGCGCGACGCGGTGCGCGTCATCGGTGCGCTTGTACGCGGTGAGCAGTGCGTTCTCCAGCGTCCGCACCAGGTCGTCCAGCGGGATCTCCCGCTCCTGGGACAACATGTTCAGCGCCGCCATGTCGATGTTCAACTGTCTTCTCCTTCTCGCACGCCACGTCCGGGGTCCGCGGGCTCCGACAGGAGGGCGAGTTCGTCCTCCGGAGCGGGCCGGAACTCGACCCGGATCACAGCGCGTGCCACGTCGTCCAACGGTACCGAGTCCACACGCATCCCACGACCCGACCTGCGGACCAGACGTACGGTCCCCTTCTCCTCGTCGAGGTCTCCGATCCGCCCGCGGGCGGGGCCGGTGACACCGTCGACGTAACTCACGTCGACCTGACGCCCGCGCGCCCGCCTCCAGTGCCTGGGTGCCTCGAGCGGGGCGCCCACGCCGCGGCTCGTCACCTCGAACGTCACGGCCCGGTCGGGCCCACCCCACTGTTCGGCGAGGTCGTCGAGGTCGGTGGACAGCGTCGCGAGATCGTCCAGTGTGACACCGGAGTCGCCGTCAACGACCACGGTCACGTGCCAGTCGGCGGCCCGTGAATCCTCCCGGATCTCCTCGAGTTCGAGTCCACGGTCGGCGACCGCTCTACGGATATGGGCCCTGTCGGGCTCGGGGACGATCACGTTGCTCCTGGCGTCGCTGCTGGTGGGTGCCGATCCGGATTGCGGACGGGCCGGATCACTGTACCGCCCCCGGTCCGGCGGCCGACGGGCCCTGGCAGGATGTCGGGGTGCCCGTTTCCTCCACCACCCCCGTGTCGCGCCGACGGTTCGTCGCGGTGACGGCGGTCGCCACCGGAGTGGCGGCCGCCGGGGGTTGCGCCCTGCCCCTGGTCGACGACGAGCCGGACCCCCTGGTGCCGTTGGCCGCGGCCGCTGCCCGCGACGC
>NZ_JAALEB010000177.1:0-10519 GCF_014145165.1 Dietzia sp. Cai40
CGAGGCGCTCGCGGACAGGCTCAGCGAGTGGCTCGGGCCTGAGGTCGACGCCCTCGCGCGCGGCGGGAAGCTGGCGGGACGAGGCATCGGCCCCGCGCTGCGGCGACTGCTCCCGTGGCCGGAGGCGGCCCGGTTCGACGATCTGGTGCCCGACCGCCTGCAGGTGCCCAGCTCGTCGTCATACCGCGTGGACTACCCGGAACCCGGATCCGACGCCGCACCGGTGCTGGCGGTCAAGCTGCAGGAGTGCTTCGGGTGGACCGCCTCACCCCGGATCTGCGACGGGCGGGTCCCCGTGACCGTCCATCTGCTCTCCCCCGCCGGACGGCCACTCGCCGTGACCCGCGACCTGGAGTTCTTCTGGCGCGAGGCCTATCCCGGTGTACGGGCGGAGATGCGGGGCCGCTATCCCCGGCACCCGTGGCCGGAGGACCCGATGGGCGCCGAACCCACTCGTCGGACCAACCGTCGACATTGAGGATCCCGTTACCATAACGAACCGCCCTGCCGCAATGCTCCGGAGCGGCCCGCCTCCTACGATGTGAGCAACCGCACCCGCGTCCGTCGACCCCGCCCGGAGCGTGATCGCCATGCCCGCGTACACCCCACCCGCACCCCACCGGGTCCCCCTCCCGACCAGGACCCCCGCACGGACCAAGCGGATCCCGCGCGTCCGGAACCGGATCGGGGCGCTCGTGACGTCCGCCGGTCTGGCGCTGGCGCTACTCAGCCTCTACCTGCCGTGGCTGGCCACGGGCGCGGACGAGCGGATCTCGGCCCTGGGGATCACCGAGCTCATCGACGTCCGCAGCGTCGCACCGGTGTTGTTCGTCGGACTACTTGTCCTGGCCCTGCTCGTGGCCGTCACCGCGCTCACCCGCCTGGGGTCGTTCGCCGTCGCGGCGGCGGTGGTGGCGATCGGGGTCCTGGTGGGACACCTCGCCTTTGTCTGGACCCTGATCCTGTCCACGGGGTCGACGGAGCCGGCACTCTCGGGCCTGCCCGCGAACGCCACGGTGACCTCCGGGCCCTATGTGGCCGCGTTCGGGTTCGTGATGGTGTCGGCGGGGTCGGCCTGGGCCGCCCGGTCCGCTCGCTATCCGGTCGATCCCGTGACGTGACGGGCGGGCCCGGTCCGGCGGTCACAGTCCGCCACCGCACCGTCCGGCCGGAACGCACCGTTGTGGCAGAACCCGGACACCCCGCCTATTATGTGACTTACCTCACTTCACAGGTTCCGGTCCGATTAAGGGCACCCGCCATGGCCGCACAGACAACGCCCGTCACCCGCACCTCGCCGTCGTCGGCGAGCACCCCGACCGGCGGCAAGATCATCCCGCACCTGCGAAACCGCGTCGGCGGCCTGATCGCCGTAGTGGGGCTGGCGCTCGCCCTGCTCAGTCTGTACCTCCCCTGGTTGAGCACCGGGACCGGCGGAGGGATCAGCGCGCTCGACCTCACCGAGATCCTGGACCTGCGCGCGATGGCGCCCCTGAACTTCCTGGGGCTTCTCGTGCTGTCGGTCCTGGTGGCGGTCACGCTGTTCACCCGGTTGGGATTCTTCGCGGCCGCCAACGCGGTACTCGCGTCCCTCGTGTTGATCGCCCACCTCATCTTCGTCTGGGTCCTGTTCAACTCGACCGACACCTCGGATCCGATGCTGGCGGGCCTGCCGGACGGCACCTCGGTCACCTACGGTCCGTTCGTCGCGGCGATCGGATTCATCCTCGTGATCATCGGATCGGCGTTGGCGGCCAAGTCCGCCGAGTACCTTCTCCCAGACCGCGCCGAGGCCCGCATGTTCACCGGCTCGTGAGGCGTCAGAACACCACCACGGTGTCCCCGACCTGCAGCCTCTCGAAATAAGTCGCCGCGGCGGGCCGGTCCATCCGGATACACCCGTGCGACTCGTAGGCCGGATCGCCCTCGTGGAAGGCGATCCCTCCCACGAAGTACACCGAGTACGGCATCGGGGCGTCGTCGAACAGACGGCTGACCTCGTGGCGCACCTTCCGGGTGACCTGGAACGTCCCGCGAGGGGTCTCCCAACCGACCCTTCCGTGCGACATCCGTACCGGCCCGTAGCTCAGCCGCTCCCCCGACTGCAGCCAGGTCCGGTTCCCGTCGAGGTCGACGCACGCGGCGGCCGTACGCGGACACGGGCTCTGCGGGGTGGGGTCCGGCGGCGGCGGGGGCGCGGCCGGAGGGGGCACGAACCCGGGCGGAGGAGTGATCCCCGCCGACTCCAGCCAGCCGCCGGCGGCGGTGCGCAGGTCCGCGTCCGCCTGTACGGATCCCGCCAGGGCCTGATCGAGCACCTGCTGGGCCTCCGGCGGTAGCGACACCTGGGCCGAGGCGGCGGAGGTGCTGGTCCCTGCGACCAGCAACGCCGCCACCGCGCCGACCAACACTCGTGAGGGGATTCTTCTCATGCCGTGATTATGTCCGGGGCACGTCACCCGGACGGGCGACTCGCTGTCACGGTCCGGTCTCGACCCGGGCGCTCGACCGGCGCGAGGTCTACCGTCTGGACCATGAGCGAGTCACCGCTTCCCCTCCCCCGGCTCTCCGCGCCGGCGTCCCGCGCCCTCGCCGCGGCCGGGATCACCGACCTCCGCCAGTTGGACGGAACGCCCGAGAGGGACGTTCTGGCGCTGCACGGGGTCGGCCCCTCCCAGCTCGGCGTGCTGCGCGACGCACTGTCCGCGGCGGGGCTGTCCCTCGCCGATCCGCTCTCGCGGCCCCGCGCCACCGGCCGCAACGACAACACGGCGTTTCTCGAGACACCGGGCTCCCCACGGCAGTGGATCGAGGGGTTGCCCACCGCCCGGCGGGTGGAGGACGGCCTGCGCCTGCTCGAGCTCTTCGGCGAGGTCACCGGCGAACCACCGTCCATGTGGGGCCCGTCGATCGTGGGCTACGGCACGCACCACTACGTGTACGACAGCGGTCGTGAGGGCGACACCCTCCGGGTGGGCTTCAGTCCCCGCGCCTCCGCCATCAGCCTCTACGGACTGCTCGGGGCCCCGGGAGCCGACGCGTTGCTCGCGACGCTGGGGCCGCACAAGACCGGCACGGGGTGCCTCTACGTGACGACCCTGGCCCGGATCCGGGAACCCGTGCTCCGCGAACTCGTGGCGGCGGCGTGGGCGCAGCCGGACTGACGCAGCCAGAGCGTCGCCGGTGACGGTCGCGTCAGTCCCGCGGTAGCGGCTTGACCATCGGGAACAGGATCGTCTCCCTGATGCCCAGCCCGGTGAGCGCCATGAGCAGACGATCGATCCCCATACCCAACCCGGTGGTGGGCGGCATCCCCTGCTCCATCGCGGCCAGGAAGTCCTCGTCCAACACCATCGCCTCGTCGTCACCGGCCGCGGCGAGCCGCGCCTGGTCCTCGAACCGGCGACGCTGGATCACCGGGTCGACGAGCTCCGAGTAGCCGGTCGCCAGCTCGAACCCACGGACGTAGAGGTCCCACTTCTCGGTGACCCCCCGATCCGTGCGGTGATCGCGGGTCAGAGGGGAGGTCTCCACCGGGAAATCGCGGACGAACACCGGCCCCTCGAGCTGGTCACCGCACAGGTGCTCCCACAGCTCCTCGACCAGCTTGCCGTGCAGCCAGCCCCTGCCCGAGGGCACCTCGAGCCCGACCTCGCCGGCCAGTTCCGTGAGTTCCTCGACCGTCGAGTCGACCGTGACGGTGTCCTCGTCGGTGTTCCCCACCACCTCGGGGTGCTGCGCGCGCAGGGCCTCGTTGAGCGAGGGGTACATACGCATCTCACGCCACTGCCCGCCCAGGTCGTACTCCGTGCCGTCGGCGAGGGTGACGGTGGTGGTGCCGAACACCTCGCGCGCGACCTCCTGGATGACCTCACGGATCATCGTGGCGGACGTGTCGTAGTCCCCGTAGGCCTGGTAGGTCTCGAGCATCGCGAACTCGGGGCTGTGTGAGGAGTCCACACCCTCGTTCCGGAAGTTGCGGTTGATCTCGAAGACCCGCTCGATGCCGCCCACCACGCATCGCTTGAGGTAGAGCTCGGGGGCGATGCGCAGGTACAGGTCCAGGTCCAGGGCGTTGGAGTGCGTGACGAACGGCCGGGCGGCGGCGCCGCCGTGCAACGTCTGCAGCATCGGCGTCTCCACCTCCAGGAACCCCCGCCTGTCGAGGGCGTCCCGCAGGGCCCGGACGACCTTGATGCGGGTGACCGCGTTGCGCCGGGCCGTGTCGCGCATGATGAGGTCGGTGTAGCGCTGACGGACGCGCGTGTCCTCGCTCAGTTCCTTGTGCGCCACCGGCAACGGACGCAGCGACTTGGCCGCCAGCACCCACGAGTCGGCCATGACGGACAGCTCGCCGCGCCTGGACCGCACCACGCGGCCGGTCACCGAGACGTGGTCACCGAGGTCCACGTCCTGCTTCCACGCCTCGAGCCGCTCCTCGCCCACGTTGGCCAACGAGAGCATCGCCTGCAACTGCGGGGCGAACGAGTCGGGCCCGCCCTCGGTCGCCGGGACCGACAGGTCGGCGTCCGGGCTCACGCCGTCCTGGAGTCGGACGAAGCAGAGCTTGCCCGTGTTGCGGACGAACAGCACGCGGCCCGCGACGGAGACCCGGACGTCGGTCTCCTCCCCGGGCTCGAGGGCGACGAAGCGCGGATCCGAGGCGATCTCGACGAGCCCGTGCGTGCGGGGGACCTCGACCGGATAGGCGTCGACGCCGGAATCGAGGATGCGCTGCCGCTTGTCGCGACGGATACGCAGCTGCTCGGGGGTGTCGTCGGCGGGCTCGGTCGCGGCGGGGGTCGAGTCGGTCACGACTCCCGAGGATAGTCGTCCCTATGCGGCGGGGCCGAACCCGTCACCGCGCACGTGGTCGAGGACGTGGAGGTCGAACCGGTCCGACAGCTGCTCGATGGCGGCCGCCGCCCGGACACTGTTGCCGTGCTCGTCCAGGCGCGGCGAGTAGGCCGCGATCCCGAACTTACCGGGAACCACCGCGAACAGACACCCCGACACCCCGCTCTTCGCGGGCAGTCCGACCTGGTAGACCCAGTCGCCCGCCGCGTCGTACATGCCGCAGGTGAACATCACGCTGTTGGCGTAGCGGACCGCCTTGCGCCCGAGGATCCGCTCGTCGCTGCCGGGCTTCAGACCGCCGTTCGCGAACATGGCGGCCATGTGGGCGAGTTCCCGGACGTCCACGCGGACCGCGCACTGGCGTCCGTACCCCGCCACCACCTCGTGGGGGTCGTCCGCGAGGGTGCCCTCCTCGGCGAGGAGGTGCGCGAGCGCCTGGTTGCGGTGTGCGCTCTTGGCCTCGATGTCGGCGATCTCCTCGTCGACCTCCACGTCACGGCCGACGAGGCGGGAGAGCAGTGCGCGGATGTGCTCGAAGCGCGAGACCTCGTCGTTGTCGGTGTCCCCGACGAGCGCGTGGGCGGCCAACGCCCCGGCGTTGACCAGACCGTTGGGTGCCCGGCCGGTCCCGGCCTCGAGGGAGATCTCGTTGAAGGCGTCCCCGGAGGGTTCGACCCCGATCCGCTTGGCCACCTCGTCCACGCCCTTCTGGTCCAGGGCCAGGGCGTACACGAAGGGCTTGGAGGCGGATTGGAGATCGAAGCGGATGTCGTCGTCCCCCGCCGAGGTCACGGTGCCCTCGAGGTCGCACACCGCCATCGCCAGGGCGTCGGGGTTCGGGTGTTCGTAGTCGCCGAGGTGCGGGACCAGTTCGCCCGAGGAGTCGTCACGGACCTCGTCGAGGATGCCCTGGAGAAGGTCTGCCGAGATGTGGTCCGTCATGGACGCGACCGTACCGGGGCCGGTGCCCGCGCGCCCCCGGTCGGGCGTGGTGCCGCGCTCAGTGCGCCGAGATCGCGGATCGCTCGCGCAGCAGGTGCTCGGCGTCCGAGAGCAGGCCGAGCGCCCCCGCCGCCCGCAGTGCGTCGTGCCCCCCGTCCACCGCCCGGACCCCTCGCACACCACGGGAGTGCAGTTCCAGGGCGAACAGCTCGGCGTCGAGGCCGTCGTCACTGACGAGGAGCACCTCGCGCCCCTCGTCCACGGCGGCGAGGGGTGCCGCCGAACGGGGATCGAGCAGCTCGACGACGGGGCGGGCCTCGACCGCGACCGCCCCGGCCAGCACACCCTGCCGCTCGCGCTGGACCCGTGAGCGGATGTCCACGACGAGCGCCCCCGCCTCGACGGTGGTGCGGTAGTCCGCCACGTCCAGCGTGAGGGCGGCGGGGTCGGTGAGGGTGACGGCGAGAGAGGTCATCTGGTGCTCCTGGTCAGGCGGGTCCCGGTCGGTCCGTTCGAGGGTGCTGCTGCCGGTCGGGGACACCAGTGCTGCGCACGTGCGGAGCCCGCCGGACCGGCCGAGGGCATTCGTCGTGCGTGCATGGCCCCAATAATAGACAGACCGGTCTATCTACGACAAGAGCGGATTCCTTCGGCCCGCTGACCACACCCGACAGCACACCCGCTGGCGCCCGAACATTAGTTGATGCATCATGTAGTCAGACCGAAGGAGCATCATGACCACCGCACGCACGCGTCAGCCCGCCGTCTTCATCGGCCACGGCGTCCCCCTCAACGCGCTCGAGGTCAACCAGTGGACCCGCGAATGGGCCGCGCTCGGCACCTCCCTCCCCGAACGTCCCCGCGCCGTGCTGGCCGTCTCGGCCCACTGGTACATCGGGGCCACCGCGGTGACCGCGATGGCCAACCCGAGGACGATCCACGACTTCTACGGCTTCCCACGGGAGCTCAACGAGTTCGACTACCCGGCCGCCGGTGCACCCGAGCTCGCCTCGGAGGTGGCCGAGGTGGTCAAACCCACCTGGGTCGGCGAGGACCGGGACTCGTGGGGGCTCGACCACGGCACGTGGTCCGTCCTCACCCACGTGTTCCCCGATGCCGACGTCCCGGTGGCCCAGTTGTCGGTGGACGCCTCCAAGCCCGCGGGCTACCACTTCAACCTGGGCACCAGGCTCTCGGCGCTGCGGGACTCCGGTGTGCTGATCCTGGCCAGCGGCAACGTGGTGCACAACCTGGCGGCCGCGGACCCCTCCCGCGGGGACTCGGGGACGGACTGGGCGCACCGATTCGACGACCACGCCCAGGAACTGCTCACCGAGCGGCCGGAGGACGCCCTCTCTCTGGTCGAACACCCCGACGCCCGACTGGCCGTCCCCAGCGCCGACCACTTCCTGCCCCTGCTCTACACGGCGGGGATGGCGGCCGGATCCGGCGAGAAGCTGGACGCCTTCAGCAAGGGGTACGCCTGGGGGTCGGTCTCCATGACGAGCTACCGCTCCGCGGCCTGACCCGCACGCGCGGCCTGACCCCGCTGCGCCGTCAGGTCCCCCTGGCCCGGTTCGCGAGGCCGCCCGTCAACGGCAGCAGCACGACCAAGGACACCCACATCAGCTGGGCGGTCCCCGCGCCGACCGTCACCGCCACGGGGACCGATGCCAGGAACACCACCGGGGTGGCGGTCGCCGCCAGGAGCATTCTGCGGTTCTCCCTCGCCGACGTGGGACGGCGTTCCAGTCCGACCGCGCGACCACGCTGGTACACGGCGGCCTGCGCGAGGGACACCCCGGCGATGTTGAGGGCGTAGAGCGCGGTCGGCAGGTCGAGATCGGCCGTGGCCGGGTTGCTGATCGCGTCGGTGGTGAAGGGCACGAGGATCACCAGGCCCGTCGCCAGGAGGTTGCCGACCACCATCGGGCCGTCGAGTCCGGTGAGGCCCTTGATCATCCTGACGTTGACCCGCCACAGCGCGCAGATCACCACGAAACTCAGTGCGACCCCGGTCAGCTGCTGCCCGAGCCCGGATGCCGCCAGGGAGCCGAGGTCCTGCCACGCCTCCGGCCCCGGCAGGTCGACGTTCACGATGAGCAGCGTGACGGCGAAGCCGTAGATGGCGTCGAAGAAGGACACCCCGCGGTCGAACTCGGAGGTGTCCCTGCGGATCACCTCGTCGTCGTCGTCGATCTCTCTCCGTCCGATCCCGTCCATGGCGGACAGCATGCCACCGGCGCGGGGCGGGATTCAGGTGTTCCTCTCGAACACCAGTCGCAGTCCCTCGAGCGCGAGCTCCGGCTCCACGTCGGTGATCGTCCGCGACTCCTCCGCCACGACTTCCGCACGCAGTCCGGTCAGCACCACCGCCGCGTCGGCCAACTCGGCGACGTCCGTCCGCAGGCGGTCGACCAGCGCGTCGATCTGCCCGGCGAACCCGATCACGATCCCGGCCTGCAGCGCGGCGACCGTGTTCTTGCCCAGCGCGCCCCGGGGCCGCACGACCTCGATCTTGCGCAACGCGGCCGCGCGCTCGGCGAGAGCGTCCACGGAGATGTCGATCCCGGGCGCGATCGCCCCACCGAGCAACTCGCCGCGGGCGGAGACGGCGTCGACCGTGGTCGCGGTGTCCACGTCGACGACGATCACCGCGCCCTCGAACAGGGTGTGGGCTGCCAGGGCGTTGACGACCCGGTCGGACCCCACCTCCCGCGGAGAGTCCACGAGCAGTGGTACCCCGGTCTTCACTCCGGGCGCCACCACGACCGCGCGCAACCCGGGCCAGTAATCTGCGGCCATCCGTCGCAGTTCGCCCGTCACCGACGGCACGACCGACATCGCCGAGATTCCGGTGAGCCGCTCGGCGCACTCGCCGAGCAACCCCCGGATGGTCAGCGCCAACTCGTCGGAGGTCACCGCCGGCGACGTCCGCATGCTCCAGGTGCGCTCGAGTGGACCGCCATCGGGGGGGAAGACGCCGAGCCGGATGTGGGTGTTGCCGACGTCGACGGTGAGTAACACGGCCCTACCCCGACACCTAGACGGTGGCGGGCTCGGGGACGCGCGGGTTCTTCAGGCCCGACCCCTCGGGGACGTCCGCCGGATCGGTGCCCTCGGTGAGCGTGCGGTTGTGGGCATCCACGAAGACCACGCGCGGCTCGTAGGCCCGCGCCTCGGCGTCCTCCATCACCGCGTACGCGATGATGATCACCAGATCCCCGGGATGGACGAGGTGCGCGGCCGCACCGTTGATGCTGATGACCCCCGAGCCCCGCTCGCCGGTGATGGCGTAGGTGGTCAGACGGGAGCCGTTGTCGATGTCGACGATGTCGATCTGCTGCCCCTCGAGCAGGTCCGCGGCGTCCATGAGGTCCGCGTCGATGGTGCAGGAACCCACGTAGTGCAGGTCCGCCTGGGTCACCGTCGCCCGGTGGATCTTGGAGTGGAGCATGGTGCGCTGCATCTAGACGCCTTCCTGGAGGTCTGCGGCCAGCTCGGCCTGCTGGGAGGCGACGGTCGCCTCGGCGGCGGCGAGGAACCCCGTGCCGATGGCCACGCCGACGTTGTCGATGAGGCGGGCGGAGCCGATCCGGGCCGCCACGAGGAGCCGCCCCGGACCCTCCTGCGGCGGCTCGCCGAGGTCGCCGGCCCGCAGCTCGAGGTAGTCGATCGAGATCTGCGGTCGCTCCGCCAGGACCGCGCGGGCGGCGTCGAGCACGGCCTGCCCGCCCCCCTTGGCCGCGAACGTCCCGGCCACGAGCGCCGCGTTGAGCGTGGTGGCCAGTTCCCGCTCCTCCCCGGAGAGGTAGCGGTTGCGTGAGCTCATCGCCAACCCGTCCGACTCGCGGACGGTCGGCACACCCACCACCCGGACGTCCATGTCCAGGTCGGCCACCATCTGACGGATCAGGACCAGCTGCTGATAGTCCTTCTCCCCGAAGAACGCCTGGTGAGGGGCGACTATGTTGAACAACTTGGCCACCACGGTGAGCATCCCGGCGAAGTGACCGGGGCGGGAGGCACCGTCGAGGATGTCCCCCGTCGGCCCGGGCAGCACGGTGGTCCTCGGCCCGTTCGGATACATCGCGGCGGCGCTGGGGGCGAAGACCAGCTCGACCCCGGCGGCGGCCAGCCTGGCCACGTCCTCGTCGAGTGTCCGCGGGTAGGCGTCCAGGTCCTCACCGGGCCCGAACTGCAGCGGGTTGACGAAGATCGACACCACCACCACGGAGCCGGGAGTCCGGCGGGCGGCCTCGACCAGGGCCAGGTGTCCCTCGTGCAGCGCCCCCATCGTCGGGACGAAGGTGATCTGCCTGCCGACCTTGCGCAGCGACCGGGTGACCGCGTGCAGCGCCGAGGGGTCGTGGTGGACGGTCAGCTCGCCCCGGGTGTAGCCGGTACCCGGCCGTCCCGGGACCGCCGTCCGCACGGGGAGGGTCGAGGTGGTCATCGCAGCTGCTCCGTCAGGTCGGGGGCCAGGAGGTCGGTGACGTCGCGTCCGGCACCGCAGCGATCCGCCGTCCGCAGCGCGAGCGCGCGGTACCCGGCGGCGATTCCGCTGTCCACGTCCTCGAGCGCGTCGAGGTGGCGCGACACCGTCACCGCGTCGCCGCGCATCACGGGGCCGGTCAGCGCCGACTCCCCGGAGGCCAGGACGTTGTCGAGCGCGGCCCGCAGCAGCGGCTCGAGGGTACGGCGGGCCAGCGCCCCGGCG
>NZ_JAALEB010000178.1:0-5485 GCF_014145165.1 Dietzia sp. Cai40
GGCGCCCCACCTCGCGGTGGGGCGCCCCTCCCTCATATGGTCCGGACTACTCGTCCGACCCGATGGGTCAGTCGATCACTTGATGATCTTGGTGACCTGACCGGCGCCGACGGTGCGGCCACCCTCACGGATCGCGAAGCGCAGGCCCTCGTCCATGGCGACCGGCTGGATGAGCTCGACGCTCATCTCGGTGTTGTCGCCCGGCATGACCATCTCGGTGCCCTCGGGGAGGGTCACGACGCCGGTCACGTCCGTGGTGCGGAAGTAGAACTGCGGACGGTAGTTGTTGAAGAACGGCGTGTGACGGCCGCCCTCGTCCTTGGACAGGATGTACGCCTGGCCCTCGAAGTTCGTGTGCGGGGTGTACGCGCCCGGCTTGATGACGACCTGGCCGCGCTCGACCTCCTCGCGCTTGAGGCCACGAACGAGCAGACCGACGTTGTCGCCGGCCTCGCCGTAGTCGAGGAGCTTACGGAACATCTCGATGCCCGTGATGGTGGTCTTGGTGGCCTTCTCCTTGATGCCGATGAGCTCGACATCCTCGTTCACGTTGATCTTGCCGCGCTCGATGCGACCGGTGACGACGGTGCCACGACCGGTGATCGTGAAGACGTCCTCGACGGGCATGAGGAAGGGCTTCTCCGTCTCACGCTCGGGGTCCGGGACGGAGTCGTCGCAGGCCTGCATGAGGTCACGGATCGCCTGGACCCACTTCTCGTCACCCTCGAGCGCCTTGAGCGCCGAGATGTGGACGACGGGGGCGTCCTCGTCGAACTCCTGCGACGCGAGGAGCTCACGCACCTCCATCTCGACGAGCTCGAGGATCTCCTCGTCGTCGACCATGTCGCACTTGTTGAGGGCGACGAGGATGTAGGGGACGCCGACCTGACGGGCGAGCAGCACGTGCTCACGCGTCTGCGGCATCGGGCCGTCGGTGGCGGCCACGACCAGGATCGCGCCGTCCATCTGGGCGGCACCCGTGATCATGTTCTTGATGTAGTCGGCGTGACCCGGGGCGTCGACGTGCGCGTAGTGGCGCTTCTCCGTCTGGTACTCGACGTGGGAGATGTTGATCGTGATACCACGAGCCTTCTCCTCCGGCGCCTTGTCGATCTCGTCGAACGCGAACGCGTCGTTGAGATCGGGGAAGGTGTCCGCCAGGACCTTGGTGATGGCCGCGGTGGTGGTGGTCTTGCCATGGTCGACGTGACCGATGGTGCCGATGTTAACGTGCGGTTTGGTCCGCTCGAACTTCGCCTTCGCCACTGTGTGTCCTCCTGGACTGGTCTGTCCCCACCTCGAGGTGGGCACTGCTTTGTGTGGGATCTGATCTTACTCATCGTGCCGTGGGGGGCACGAACCGGCGGCCACCCGGAGGTTCGACCGTGCGCCGCCGGCATCGGCCCCGCCCTACCTCACGGCCGGGCGGGACCAGTACCGGTTACTCGCCGGTCGCCTTGGCGATGATCTCCTTGGACACACTCGCCGGAACCTCGGCGTAGTGGGAGAAGACCATCGAGTAGTTGGCCCGGCCCTGCGTCCGCGACCGGAGGTCGCCGACGTAGCCGAACATCTCGGACAGCGGCACGTTGGCCTTGACGACGCGGGCGCCGGAGCGCTCCTCCATCGCCTGGATCTGGCCGCGGCGGGAGTTGATGTCGCCGATGACGTCGCCCATGTAGTCCTCGGGCGTGATGACCTCGACCGCCATGAGCGGCTCGAGGATCACCGGCTGACACTTGCGCGCGGCCTCCTTGAACGCCATCGAGCCCGCGACCTTGAACGCCATCTCCGAGGAGTCGACCTCGTGGTACGCGCCGTCGACCAGCGTCGCCTTGACGTTGACCATCGGGTACCCGGCCAGGACACCGTACTGCATGGCGTCCTTGATGCCGTGGTCCACGGAGGGGATGTACTCCTTGGGCACCCGGCCACCGGTGACCTTGTCGGCGAACTCGTAGGTCTCGCCCTCCTCGACCTGCTCCTGCGGGAGCGGCTCGAGACGGATCTGGACCTTGGCGAACTGGCCCGAACCACCGGTCTGCTTCTTGTGGGTGTAGTCGTACTTCTCGACCGTGCCCTTGATGGTCTCGCGGTAGGCGACCTGCGGCTTGCCGACGTTGGCCTCGACCTTGAACTCACGCTTCATCCGGTCGACGAGGACGTCGAGGTGGAGCTCGCCCATGCCGCCGATGACCGTCTGACCGGTCTCGTCGTCCAGCCTGACGGAGAACGTCGGGTCCTCGCGCGCCAGCTTCTGGATGGCCGTGCCGAGCTTCTCCTGGTCGGCCTTGGTCTTGGGCTCGATCGAGACGTCGATGACCGGGGCCGGGAACGTCATCGACTCGAGGATGACCTGGTTCTGCAGGTCACACAGGGTGTCACCCGTGGTGGTGTCCTTGAGGCCGATGAACGCGTAGATGTGGCCGGCGACGGCCTCCTCGACGGGCATCTCCTTGTTGGCGTGCATCTGGAAGAGCTTGCCGACGCGCTCCTTCTTGCCCTTGGTGGCGTTCTGCACCTGCGTGCTCGGGTCGATGCGACCCGAGTAGACGCGGACGAAGGTGAGCTCACCGAAGAACGGGTGCACGGCGATCTTGAACGCCAGCGCCGCGAACGGCTCGTCCTTGGAGGGCTGACGGCTGACGACCTTCTCCTCGTCGCCCACGGCGTGACCGTGGATCGAGCCGACGTCGAGCGGGTTCGGCAGGTACGCGATGACGGCGTCGAGCAGGGGCTGGACGCCCTTGTTCTTGTACGCCGAACCACACAGCACCGGGTAGATCTCGGCGTTGACCGTCATCTTGCGGATCGCGGCCTGGATCTCGGCCTTCGTCAGCTCCTCGCCGCCGAAGTACTTCTCCATGAGGGCCTCGTCGCTCTCGGCGACGGCCTCGAGGAGCTTCTCCCGGTACTCGTCGGCCTTGTCCTTGAGATCCTCGGGGATCTCCTGGACCGTGGCCTCGGTGCCGATCGGCGTGACGCCGGGCCAGACGAGGGCCTTCATCTCGACGAGGTCGATGACCCCGTCGAACTCGTCCTCCGCGCCGATGGGCAGCTGCAGGACGAGCGGCTTCGCGCCGAGCCGGTCGATGATGGTCTGCACGGTGTAGTAGAAGTCCGCGCCCATCTTGTCCATCTTGTTGACGAAGCAGATGCGCGGGACGTCGTACTTCTCGGCCTGGCGCCAGACCTGCTCCGACTGGGGCTCCACGCCCTCCTTGCCGTCGAAGACCGCGACGGCGCCGTCGAGGACGCGCAGCGAGCGCTCGACCTCGACCGTGAAGTCGACGTGGCCCGGGGTGTCGATGATGTTGATCTGGTTGTCGGCCCAGAAACAGGTGACGGCGGCCGACGTGATGGTGATGCCGCGCTCCTTCTCCTGTTCCATCCAGTCGGTGGTCGAGGCGCCGTCGTGCGTCTCGCCGATCTTCCGGTTGACACCCGTGTAGAACAGGATGCGCTCGGTGACGGTCGTCTTACCGGCGTCGATGTGCGCCATGATGCCGATGTTGCGGACCTTGTTGAGGTCGGTCAGCACGTCCTGTGCCACGGATGGTCCCCGATCGTGAGTCTTAGGTGGCCCGGGCGGTCGTGTGGACCGTCCGAACCGGGTCTGTTGTCCTGGGCCGTGCCCCGCTTCACTCGCGCGGGAGCCGACCCTCGTTCAATGATGCCACCCTCGGGGCGGCCGGGGGGCCCCGGAGAGGTGACGCCCGGTGGGCGTCCCCCCGCTCCGGGGCCCGGCTGGATCACCAGCGGTAGTGCGCGAACGCCCGGTTGGCCTCGGCCATCTTGTGGGTGTCCTCGCGGCGCTTGACCGCGGCACCCAGACCGTTGGAGGCGTCGAGGATCTCGTTGGCGAGACGCTCGACCATGCTGTTCTCGCGGCGCTGCCGGGAGAAGGTCACCAGCCAGCGCATCGCCAGGGTCGTGGAACGCCCGGGGCGGACCTCGACGGGCACCTGGTAGGTGGCGCCACCGACGCGGCGGGAGCGGACCTCGAGGGCGGGCTTGACGTTGTCGAGCGCCTTCTTGAGGGTGAGGACCGGATCGGTACCGGTCTTCTCGCGGCAGATCTCCAGCGCGGAGTAGACGATGCGCTCGGCGGTCGTCTTCTTGCCGTCGAGGAGGATCTTGTTGACGAGCTGCGTGACCAGCGGCGAGCCGTAGACCGGATCGTTGATGAGCTGGCGCTTCGGGGCGGGACCCTTGCGAGGCATTACTTCTCCTTCTTGGCGCCGTAGCGGGAGCGGGCCTGCTTGCGGTCCTTCACGCCCTGCGTGTCGAGGGAGCCGCGGATGATCTTGTAACGGACACCCGGGAGGTCCTTCACACGACCACCACGGACGAGCACCATGGAGTGCTCCTGGAGGTTGTGGCCCTCACCGGGGATGTAGGCGGAGACCTCGATACCGCTGGTGAGGCGCACGCGGGCGACCTTACGCAGCGCGGAGTTCGGCTTCTTGGGGGTGGTGGTGTACACACGGGTGCACACGCCACGACGCTGCGGCGAGCCCTTGAGGGCAGCCGTCGCCGTCGAGGACTTCTTGTCCTGGCGGCCCTTGCGGACCAGCTGGTTGATGGTTGGCATGAACCGACTTTCTCTAGCTGGCGGCCTCCTCGGGGGCGACCACCGGTCACTGGGACGTTGCTCGTATCCGGACTCTCGCGCTCCCCGACGGGCGCACGGGCGACCACGTCAGCCGCTCTCGCTGGCCTACTGGGCACGATCCTCCAGCTCGCGTACTGCGAGCACGATGGTCAAGCCTAACCGCCCTCGTGAGGATCGGTCAAAACGCGGCCGGGGCGACGCCTCGGGCCGACGCCTGCGGGACCTGCGCGAGCACCAGGTCGAGGGTCTCGGCCCAGTATCGGATCACCTTCTCACGACGGGCCGAGTCGTCGGAGAGCACGTCCGCGAGCCCGAGCCCGCGGGCCAGGTCGAGGGTGGCCTGCAGGGGCCTGCGCACCCGCACGTCGCCGGGGTCGTGACCGAGGGCGGCGGCGGCGATCACCAGGACCTCCCGGGACATGTGGTTCTCGAGCGGCAGCACGCGGTCGCGCAACGCCGGATCGCTGGCCGCCGCGGTCCAGACGTGCAGCGCCGCCTTGAAGAGGTCGGAGGTGTAGTGCTGGACGATGAGTCGGACCACGGCGACCGTCCGCTCCGGGCCCGGGTCGGGCAGATCGAGTCCCACGTTCCGGACGTCCTCGAGCCGCTGTTCGATCATGTGCCCGAGGGCGGCGGTGATGAGGTCCTCACGGGTCGGGAAGTGGTGTTGCGCGGCGCCCCGTGAGACGCCGGCGGCGGCGGCCACCGCGCCCACGGTGGTCGCCGCCCAGCCCTGCGTGGCGAGGAGGTCGATCGAGGCACCCAGGAGGCGTTCCCGCGTGAGGCGACTACGGTCCTGCTTGGGGGCCCGCTGCTCGGGTGCCGTCATTGCTCCTCCTGTTACCAGTCCTGCTCGTCGTAGATGATCAC
>NZ_JAALEB010000179.1:0-6286 GCF_014145165.1 Dietzia sp. Cai40
CGCGCTGACCGGCCCCACCGCCCGGCCCGCCGCCCGGCCCGCAGTCCGGCCCGCGGCATCGCCAAGAGCGTTCCGCACACCCGCCTCTCGGCCGATGTGTGCGGAACGCTCTTGGCGAGGGGACCGGTTCGCTCAGATCGCCAGCGCCGACGTCACCTCGTGGGCGGCGGTGTCGTCGGAGGCGCCCGAGTGGGTGACCCGGCCCGACTCCACCACGTAGAACACGTCCGAGGCCCTCAGGGAGAACCCCACATGCTGCTCGACCAGCAGCACGGACAGGTCGCCGCGCGAGGCCAGGTCCACGATGATCCGCTCGATCTCGGCCACGACATTGGGCTGGATGCCCTCGGTCGGCTCGTCCAGCACCAGCAGCCGCGGCTCGGTGATGAGCGCCCGGGCGATGGCCAGCTGCTGCCGCTGCCCACCGGAGAGCAACCCGGCCTTCCGATCCAGCAGCTCCTTGAGCGCCGGGAACAGGTCGAGTGACTCGTCGATGAGCGCCTTCCCCCGCTTGCGCCCGTCCGCCACGACCCGCAGGTTCTCGGCGGTCGTGAGCTGGGTGAACGACTGCTGACCCTGGGGCACGTAGCCGATACCCAGCGCCACTCGGCCATGCGGTTTGAGTCCGGTGATGTCCTGGCCGTCGAAGGTGATCGTGCCGGCCTTGCACGGCAGCAGGCCGACGGCGGCCCGCAGCAGGGTCGTCTTACCCGCCCCGTTGTGCCCGAGCACCGCGGCCACGCCCCCGGCGGGGACCTCCAGGTCCACCCCGTGGAGCACCTCGGACCCGCCGTACCCGGCGCGGACGCCCGACATCTGCAGTAGTTCGCTCATTCGTCTGACTCCATCTCGGGTTCGGTGCCGCTTTCCGGCTCGGTACCGCTTTCCGGCTCGGTACCGGTTTCCGGCTCGGTACCGGTTTCCAACTCGGTGCCGGTGGCGGCCGCGGTGCCCAGGTACACCTGCTGGACATTGGGGTCGGCCTGGATCTCGGCGACCGTGCCCTCGGCGAGGACCTTGCCGGCCGCGAGGACGGTGACCGAGGTGGCGAAGTCGCGCATGAAGTCCATGTCGTGCTCCACCACCACCACCGTGCGGTCGGCGGCGATGCGCTGGAGCAGTTCCCCGGTGGCCTTGCGCTCGTCCGCCCCCATGCCGGCGACGGGCTCGTCGAGGAGCATCACGTCGGAGTCCTGGACGAGCAGCATGCCGATCTCCAGCCACTGCTTCTGACCGTGGGCCAACACCCCGGCCTTGGTGCCGGCCAGGTGCTCGAGACCGATGGTCTCCAGCGCCTCGGAGACCACGGTCGCGCGGCCGCGGCGCCGCCGGAGCAGGGTCACCCATCCCCGACCGGAGCCGGCCGCGATGTCCAGGTTCTGCTCCACCGTGAGGTCCTCGAAGATACTGGCCGTCTGGAAGGTCCGTCCGATCCCCATGCGCGCGATCTTGTGGGTCTTCATCCCCAGCACCGGTTGCCCGGTCTTGTCGACCGTCCCCGTCGCCGGGACCAGCCCCGTGATCGCGTCGACGACGGTGGTCTTGCCCGCGCCGTTGGGTCCGATGAGGAACTTGAGGTCTCCCTGGATCAGCGTCAGGTCCACCCCGTCGACGGCGCGGAACCCGTCGAACGAGACGGTCAGACCGCGGACCTCCAGGTAGGTCCGTCCCGTCGAGGCGCCGGCGCGGCCGCCTCCGGCCCCGGTCGAATCGGTGGCCACAGCGGTGGGGGTCATGGGGTCTCCTCCGTGTTGGATCCGGTGGATCCGGTGGTGGCGGGGGTCGCGGGGCCGGACCCGGTGGACCTGCGGCGCCGGCGGATGACGAACAGGCTGGCCAGGCCGCCGGGCAGGAAGCCCACGACGACGATGAAGAGCACACCCTGCAGGTAGGTCCACTGCGACGGGTAGGCCTCGGAGAAGGTCGTCTGCGCCCAGGCCACGCCGATCGCTCCCAGGACCGGGCCGAGCAGGGTGGCCCGGCCGCCGATCGCGACGCCGATGAGGAACGCGATCGACGGGGCGATGCCGATCGCCGAGGGCGAGATGATCCCGACGATCGGGACGAACAGCGCGCCGGCGATCCCGGCGGCGAAGGCGGCGACCGCGTACGCCAGGGACTTGACCAGCGCCGGGTCGTACCCCAGGAAGCGGACCCGCTCCTCCTGGTCGCGGACGGCCACGAGCAGCTCACCGAAGCGCGAGTGCATGAACTGGCGCACCAGCAACACCACTCCGATGAGGGCGCCGCCGGTGATGAAGTACAGCATCTGGCGGTTGGCCGGATCCGACAGGGCGAAGCCGAAGAAGCCGGTGAACCGGTTGAGTCCGTTGGATCCGCCGAGCTCGGGGCGGCTGACCAGGAAGATCGCCGCGGCGGCCGCGAGGGCCTGGGACAGGATCGCGAAGTAGGCGCCCTTGACCTTGCGGTTGAACACCAGGTATCCGAACCCGAAGGCCAGCAGGGGTGGCAGGAGCAGGATCACCACGAGGGTGAAGATCGGCGAGGCGAACGGTTCCCAATACCCGGGCAGCGACCGCATCCCGGCGATCTGCATGAAGTCCGGCAGGGCGTCGGGACCGCCGCGGTCGCGGGCGTCGGCGAGCTTGAGGTACATCGCCATGGCGTACGCGCCGACGCCGAAGTACACGCCCTGGCCGAGCGTGAGCATGCCGCCCCGCCCCCACGCCAGCCCGATCCCACTGGCGACGATGCCGAAGCAGAAGAACTTGGCCAGCAGGTTGAGCCTGAACTCGCTCAGCAGCGCGGGTGCGACGCCGAAGATGAGGATCGCGGCGACGGCGAGCGCCACCCAGAACACCCAACGGGGTCGTTCGCCCTCGGTGGTCAGCGCGCCGGGCAGGGGCAGACGAGGTGGCCGTCCCCGACGACCCGCGGCCGGCTCGGCCGGGTCCGGGGTGGTGGTGCCGATGGTGGCGGTGTCGGTCATGCCAGGCTCCTGGTCTTGACGGCGAACAGCCCCTGCGGGCGGATCTGGAGGAAGACGATGATCGTCACAAAGACGAGCACCTTCGCCACGGAGGCGGTCGTGGAGTATTCGAAGAACGAGTTGAGGATCCCCAGCGCGAAGGCCGCGATGACGGCGCCCCTCAGCTGACCGAGGCCCCCGACCACCACCACGAGGAAGGCGTCGATGAGGTAGGACTGCCCGATGGTGGGGCTCGTCGAACCGATGAGGGTCAGCGCCACGCCCGCCACCCCCGCGAGGCCGGAGCCGATGAAGAACGTGGTCAGGTCGCTACGGCGCGAGTTGATGCCCGAGCTCTCCGCGAGATCACGGTTGAGGGTGACCGCCCGGATGCGCCGCCCCATCGGGGTGAACCGCATGGCCGCCATGAGGGCGGCGACACACGCCACGGCCAGGAGGAAGATGAAGACCCGCGTGTACGGGACGGAGGCCCCGAGCAGGACCAGGTTCCCGCGGAGGAACGCGGGCACCTCGACGTTGACGGCGGGGGCTCCCCAGATGTCGCGCGCGATCTGTTGCAGCACCAGCCCGACGCCGAAGGTGACGAGCAGTGTGTCGAGCGGTCGGGCGTACAGCCGTCTGATGAGCAGCACCTCGAGGATCACCCCGAGCAACCCGCCCACCACGAACCCCGCCACGAGGGAGATCGCCAGCCCCGCACCGGAGGCGGCGACGAATTGTTGGATGACGTAGGCCGTGTAACAGCCGGCCATGATGAACTCGCCGTGCGCCATGTTGATGACGCCCATCTGCCCGAAGGTCAGGGACAGGCCGAGCGCTGCGAGCAACAGGATCGAGCCGATGCTCAGTCCTGTCGCGAGTTGACCGATGATGACGTCCACACCGGCTCCTTTCTCCTGCGTGCGCCCGCCCGCGGCGGCCCCGGTGACCGGGACCGCCGCGGGGGGGCGGTGGACTCGGACTGGGTCAGTTACCGGACAGGTCGCCGGCCCAGTCGTAGCCCTCCAGGAAGGGATCCGGCTCGATGGGCTCGCCCGAGCTCCACACCTCGTAGATCAGGCCGTCGGGGCGGATCTCCCCGACGAGTGCGGTCTTGGAGATGTGGTTGTTGTCCCCGTTGATCGTCACGGTGCCCTCCGGGGCGTCGAAGCTCACGCCGCCGGCGTTCTCCTGGATCTCGGCGACGTCGAAGCTGCCCGCCTTCTCGACCGTGTTCTTCCACAGGAACAGCGAGGTGTACGCGGCCTCCATGGGGTCGGAGGTGACCCTGTTCTCGCCGTACTTGGCCTTGAACGCCTCGACGAACGACGTGTTCTCCGGACTCTCGATGGTCTGGTAGTAGTTCCACGACGTGAGCTGGCCCTCGATATTGTCCGCGCCGATGCCCTGGACCTCTTCCTCGGCGATCGACACGCTCACCACCGGGGTGTCCTCCGCGGTGAGGCCGGCGTTGGTGTACTCGCGGAAGAAGGCCACGTTGGAGTCGCCGTTGAGGGTGTTGAAGACGGCGTCCGGGTCGGCGGTGCGCACCTTGTTGACGATGGTGGAGAAGTCGGTGGACCCGAGCGGCGTGTAGTCCTCACCGAGGATCTCGACGTCGTTGGCCTCCGCCCACGCCTTGATCACGCGGTTGGCGGTCTGCGGGAAGACGTAGTCCGAACCGACGAGGTACATCGATTCGACGCCCTGCTCCTTGAGGTACTCCAGCCCCGGGACGATCTGCTGGTTGGTGGTGGCGCCGGTGTAGAAGATGTTCTCCGACGCCTCGAGCCCCTCGTACTGGACGGGGTAGTAGAGCAGCGCGTTGTTGTCCTCGACCACCGGCAGCATGGCCTTGCGGGAGGAGGAGGTCCATCCCCCGAAGATCGCGGCCACGCAGTCGCTGGTAATGAGCTTCTGCGCCTTCTCCGCGAACACGGCCGGGTCGGAGGCCCCGTCCTCGACCACGGTCTCGATCTGCTTGCCCATCACTCCGCCGTCGGCGTTGATCTGCTCCACGGCGAGCTCGACGGAGTCTCGCACGGTCCGCTCGGAGATCGCCATGGTTCCCGAGAGCGAGTGCAGCGACCCGATCTTGATGGTGTCGCCTGAGGTGTCCACGCACGATTCCGCGGAAGCCGCGGCGGTGTCCGAGGTGCGGTTGCCGCAGGCGGTGAGGGCTCCGGCCCCCAGGACCACGAGGGCGGCGGCGGCAGCAGTGCGTCTGGAGATGGATTTCACGCGGGTTCATCCTTGCCGTGGGCGGGCTGTCGATGGCCCCCGCTTCTCGGGGATCGACGCTCGATGAACGCAAAGTTATGAGTTTCATGTGAGCCGCACGGTTCCACAGTGTTTCGTCTGTGTTGCCTCGATCCACCTGCAGTGAACCCTGGGTTTCTCAGCCCTTGCGCAGGTCCGGCGCCGGCGCCCCCAGGACGTGTTTCCGGGCGGCGGACCACACCGCGCGAACAGCGGCATCCACCGCCTCCGGGCTGCCGCCCACCACCCGGGCCCACGCCCCGCACCCCTCGGGCAGGGTGCTCACCCCGCAGCGCACTTCATCCCAGCGCACGCCCACGCTCGAGCCGATGGCCGCACGCATCGAGGCCGCCAGGTCCGCCGCCGGCCCCGGCGCCAGCACGAACAGTGTGCCGATGGCATCGGACCCGCCGGTGACCATGTCGTCGTCGGGCCCGGTCTGTCCGGCGCCGACCCCGGCGCCGACCCCGGCACCCGCTCTGCCCATGATCCGCGTGGTGTCCACCACCACCGGGGTGCCGTCGGGACGGGCGAGCTCCACCTGCGAGACCAGCGCGTCCACCGCCCACCGCTCACCGCGCGCCACTCGGCCGGCGGTGAGGACATCGGAGACCACCAGCACCGCGTCCTCGGGGATCGTTGCCCGCAGCCGCTGCTGGAACCTGCTCCCGGCGTACGGGATGAGGGGGTCGGGAACCCACTCGCACACTGCGCCGGCGCCCAGCGTCAACGCGACGTCCTGCGTGGCGAAGCCGGCGTCCATGCGGTGGATACGCGTGGCGGCCTGGGTGGTGATCACCGAATGGGACCGGTCGGCCAGCCGGACGTCGATGTCCAGCCGGTCGCCGCCCACCACGCCCCCGCCCGTCGACATGAGATAGGTGACCGGGACGTGGGGCAGCACCGGGTCGACGTACAGCGGGCGCATCACCTGTAGAGGAGACTTCTGGTAGCGGTCGGCCAGCACTGTGCGCCCGTCGGCGTCGACCCGGTAGTCGAGGTCCAGGACGCCGACCTTGCCCGGCGATCCCACGGGCAGCGACCCGGCCGCGTGCGCCGGACCGGCCGCCACGACCGCCGAGACGTGGCCGGGGTCGG
>NZ_JAALEB010000017.1:0-44111 GCF_014145165.1 Dietzia sp. Cai40
GCGGTCGCCGGGCTCCGGCCACCCGTGGTCGTGCCAGGCCCGGGCGAACGGGGTGAAGACCCGGTACGGCTCTCCGGACTTGTTGAGGACCCTGCCCGGGCCGACCGCATAGGGCGACCCGGTCTCGACGAGTTCCCGGCCGTCGCCGGCGAGGGCCCTACGCACCCGGTCGTCCCGACGGCGCCCGTAGGGGGTGGACTCGCGACTCACGTGCACCTGATCGGCGCCCACCGTCTCCGCCAGCTC
This sequence comes from Dietzia sp. Cai40, assembly GCF_014145165.1. Classification (NCBI taxonomy): domain Bacteria; kingdom Bacillati; phylum Actinomycetota; class Actinomycetes; order Mycobacteriales; family Dietziaceae; genus Dietzia; species Dietzia sp. Cai40. The sequence continues at coordinate 247 of NZ_JAALEB010000017.1, forward strand.
CGCGATCACCGCGGCGGGCTCGCCCGTGCGGACGATCAGGGCGCCGCCGGTGTCCGCCGACAGGGCGGCCAGCGAGGCCTCCAGCCGTTCGGCGCGGACGCCTCCTCGCGCGAGCAACACGGGGTCGCGCACGAACACCGGCAGGACCTCGTCCGAGGAGTCGACGGCCGCCAGGAGGGCCGGGTGGTCGGCCAGTCGTAGGTCGCGGCGGAACCACACGATCGAGATGGTCACATCGCCTCCGGATCTCCTCGGGCGGGTACCCTCCCCGGGATCGTGCCGGGTCCCGCCGCCGTGGCTCGATTGTGGCAGACGCGGTCACCCGAGCGAGGACGCCGAGGTGAACGCGGCGGACACCGCGCTGTCGATCGCGGACGGCCGCACCCCGAGCGCCCGCGCGGCCACTGGATGCAGGAACGTCCGGATGGCGCCGGCGGGGACCGCGGCCGGCCACCACTGGCGGGGACGGAGCAGCTGCCCGCGTGAGCGCCGGGGTGACGGCCAGCGCCCCGGTCCGGTCGCGGAAGTAGGCGTCGAAGTCCTCGACCGTCGGGGGCAGCGGTGCGTCGGAGATGCCGTAGGCGCGGTACCACCTGCAGCACGAGGCGTAGACCGACCGGCGTTCCCCGGGGCCCAGTGGACCGCGGAATCTCGTGATGGTCTCGAACAGCGAGTCCACGTACGTGGCGTGTTGGAAGTGGAAGACCTGCGGGTCCAGTGAGTGGTAACGGTGGCCGTCGGCGTCGGTTCCCCGGATGGTGTCGTTCGTGACCACGATGCGCCTCGGGATCCAGGACTCCGGATGGGGGTCGAACGCCATGTCGATCGTCGGGGGGACCGATCGCTTCTTGTGCAGCCAGACGAAGCCCGGGGAGGGCGAGTGCTCGAGCATCGCCGCACTGATCGCCGGGTGCATCAGCTGCAGTGACACCGCGCGGGGCAGCATGAACAGGAACTGCCGGGACCGGAGGTGCTCGAACAGTCCGGGTTCCGGGGTGGCCGCGCCTGCCATGGGTGGTCCCGCCTCTCCGTTCCGCCGGTGAGGCTAGTGGGCGAGCGCCGGGAAGTGGGGCACGACGGTCTCGGCCAGCTCGTGGACGACCTCCCGGATCGGCCGGCGGGACGCCCCGACCCCCAGCAGGACGTGGTTGACCCCGATCCCCCGCAGGTCCGCCAGGTGCTCGACCAGACGCCGGTGACCGATCCGGAACCCGAAGCCGATCGGCGAGGCCGCCTCGTCCGGGTCCTCGGCCAGGTCGATCTGGAGCGATTGCGCGAAGGGGCTGAACACCTCGTCGTCGTCGGATCCTCCCTCCCGGCTCTCGGTCACCACCTCGCGCCACCTCGCGGCGGTCCGGCGCTGCGCGTCGAAGTCACGCGGGTAGGTCAGCCATCCGTGCCCGTGGGCGGCCAGGTACGTGATGCTCTGCTGACACGAGCCGGTCATGATCAGCGGCACCGACGAGGCGGTGGGCTTGGGGACCACGTCCGCGCTGTGCATCCACCCCCCGGACCAGCGGATCCCGCGCATCTCGGTGGTGAGGGCGTGTGTCATCACCGTGAGGTTCTCCCGGAACCTCTCCCCCCGCCGCCCCTGCTCCAGCCCGAACGCGCGGAACTCCTCCGGCCGGTCGCCGGAGGCCACGCCCAGGAGGAACCGGCCGCCGGAGAGACGGTCCAGGCTGGCCGCGGACTTGGCCACGTGCAGTGGATGGCGGACGGGCAGCACGACGGCCGCCGTCCCGAGGGCGATCCGGCTGGTGTGGGCGGCCACGTACGTGAGGAACACCCACGGATCGTAGATCTGGCCCACGTCGCCGAACGACGGGACGCGAAGCGGGATGTCCCGGGCGTAGAGGGCGGCGAACCCTCCGGTCTCCGCAGCCCGGGCGACCTCGATCTGTTCGCTGATGTCCGGGCCGTCGACCCGGTCGGCGCGCGTCCGCAGCGGGAATCCCAGCCCGAGGGTCAGTCGCCCCGCGCCGAACGTCCGACGGAAGCCCGGGAGCCGCCGGGGGTCACCGTCGGACGTGTCGAGCGGTGAGGTGGTCATGTGCCCCACCCTCGCACGATCCGGTCGACGCCGGTCGACGGCCTCGCGTGCGCGCCGCTCGTCTAAGCTCTCCTTCATCGATCGAGCGAGAGGCCGGACGTGACCACCACCCTCCTGGCCGCCGAGGCGTCCCCCACTGAACTCGTCTCGCTGTTCTGGATCGTCCTGGCCGTCTGGGCGGCACCGGTGCTGTCCGGGTTCACCCGCTCGTTCATCCCGGGCGTGGTGCTCCTCCTGGTGGGCGGGATGGTGATCGGCCCCAACGGTCTGGACCTGGCGGTGGAATCCGGCGGGGTGGCGCTCCTCGCGGAGCTCGGGCTGGGGATGCTGTTCCTGCTGGCGGGGTTCGAGCTCGAGGTCTCCACCCTCACCGGGCGCAGCGGACGACGAGCGGCCGGGACCTGGGTCGTCAGCCTGATCCTGGCAGCCGGGGTGGGGTGGATGGTCTCGGGCCGCTGGGAGACCGCCGTGGCGATCGGGCTCCTGCTCACCTCCACGGCCATCGGGACCCTGTTGCCCATCCTCAAGGGCTCCGGTCACGACAGCACCCCCGTGGGCCGGGCGGTCCTCACCCACGGCGCGGTGGGGGAACTGGGGCCGATCCTCGTGATGGCGGTGCTGCTCGGTACCCGCAGCATCGAGTCCTCCATCGCGGCCGTCGGGCTGTTCGGACTGGCCGCGCTGGTGATCCTGGCGGTGCCGGCCCGACTGCTCCACATCCCCGCGCTCGGTCGGGCGCTCCTGCAGGGCACCACCTCCACCGGACAGCTGGCCATGCGCACGGTGATCCTGCTGCTGGCCACCATGATGGTCGTGGCCACGGTGTTCGGTCTGGACGTGGTGCTCGGCGCGTTCGCCGCCGGCATGATCGTGCGCCGACTGGTCGACTCCCTCGGGGCACACCTGCGCGGCGGTGGCCAGGCCCCGGACCGCGGTCTCGCCGCGATCCTGCTCCGTCAACTGGAGACCGTCGGCTACACCCTGTTCATCCCCGCCTTCTTCGTGGTGTCGGGGATGGGCATCGACCTCAAGGCCGTGGCGGCCTCGCCGTGGGTGCTGGTGGCGGCCGTGGTGAGCATGCTGGTCCTCCGCGGCGGAGGGGTGTGGCTGGGCGAGACCGTCACCCGCGCGAGCCCCGGGCTCGACGGTCCACGGGAACGGGCGAGGGTGGGTCTGTACGCGGCGACCGGTCTCCCGATCATCGTGGCGGTCACCGAGGTCGCGGTGAACAACGGTCTGATGACGGGCGAGATCTCCTCCGTCCTGGTGGCGGCCGGGGCGGTCACCGTCCTGCTCTTCCCCCTCCTGGCGGAGGTGGTGCGGGCCGGAGCCCCGGTTCGTCGGCCGGGCGCCACGCCACCGTCACCGGAGGACCCCGTCTCACCGGGGTCACGGGGGAACGACGACGACGAGGACGGCATCCGGTGAGGTCCGGCGTCAGCGGCGGTACCCGGGCAGCGGTCTCCGGGTCGACCGTCTAGCGGCGGGACCCCGCCTCCGAGGACACGCGACCGGGGTGGTCGGTCGGCATCAGCACCCGGGGCCAGTGGGCCAGGAGCAGACCCGCGGCCAGGGCGCCGAGACCACCCGCGGCCATGTCCCCGATCGTGTCGTCGAGGGTCACGTAGATCCGGTCCGTCAGGTAGGCGTGGCCGAACCACTCCACCATCTCCCACAGGGCGCCCAGGGCCAGTCCGAAGGCGGTGGTGAGCACCACCGCCCCCGCGGCCGGGACACCCCCGTCACCCGGTGCCGGCACGATCCCGCGGTGCGCGAGGAACAGGTAGGTCACCACCGCCAGCGCTCCGGCGCACGCGAAGTGGACCACGATGTCCCACCACCAGATGCGCGTGTACAGGTCGAAAACGTTGCTCCAGGCGGCGACGAGCAACGTGACCGACACCGCGGTGTCCGCCCACGGCCGCATCCCGACGAAGCGCGGGAGCATCAGTCCCGGCAGGGCGAACGCGACGATGGCCGCGTCCGTGAGACCGTGCAGCAGCAGGGCGAGCAGGACGCTGAGGGCCCCGAGGATCCGCAGAGCGTCCGCCGCCATCCGCACGCGGTTCTCCGCGGGACGCAGGAAGTTGTCGATCACGCGGCGACACCCCCTCGGTCGAGACGCACGACGGCGTGGACGGGCAGATGGTCCGACGCCCACACGCCGCCGGGCCGCAGCGGGTTGACCGCGGCGTGGGTGACCCTAAATGCTGACGAGGCGAGTATCCAGTCGATGCGCGCCCCGTTCCTCCGCGGCGCGCGGTAGCCGGTGTACGTCCCCCACTCCTCGCTCGCGCGGGTCCGCGCGCTGTGCCAACTGTCGACCAGAGTTCCCTCCCGGACCAGTTCTCGGACCGCCGCGCCGGCCGGGCCCGTGTTGAGGTCGCCGGTCACCAGCGCCGGACTGTGCCGGGCGGACGACGGGCCGGCGGCGGACACCAGGTCGAGAATCGCCCGCGCCGACCGCAGACGAGAGCGCGCGGAGAACGGGTCGAGGTGGGTGTTGATCACGAGGAAGCTCCGTGAGGTCCCGCGATCGCGGAACTCCGCCGACACCATGACCCGGGGGATGAGGTTCCCCCAGGACGCCGATCCCGCGCGGGTGGGCTGATCGGACAGCGCGATCTGGGCCCAGTCGAGCAACTCGAGCCGTCCGGAGTCGTAGAAGATCGGCGAGGCCTCGCCACCTCCGTCCGAGCCCCGACCGCGGCCGACCACGGCGTACCCGGGGCCCAGGGCGTCGAGCATCACCGTGGTCTGCTCGCGCAGCACCTCCTGCGCGCCGAGAACCGTCGGCCGCTCGGCGGCGAGGAGCGCACGGACCGCGGGGGCGCGCCGACTCCACCGGTCGGACGGGCGCGCCACCACGGCCGGGACCGGACGGCGGACGTTCCAGCTCATCACGTGGATGTCCGGTTCGGTGACCGGTCCGACGAGGGACGAGGGCTCGGGCCGCGCGGCCGGGGCGGGGCCGGGGTCGTGCGGTGCCATCGTGCGGTCCTCGAATCCGGATCGGGTGGTGGATCCCCAGTCTATTGGGGAGGATGGCGGTCGTGCCGATGCCCTCGCCCCTGCCCGTGAGGGACGGGGTCGGACCGACGCGGCTCCGCGTGCCGACGGCCGGGCCGTGGGCGTCGATCGCCGAGTACGTGGTCGAGCGGTTCGATCACCTCGACCCTGCCGATCTGCACCGCCGCTTCGCCGACGGCGATGTCGTGGGCGCCGACGCCCGCCCGGTCGGCCCCACGGCGGCCCTCGGTTCACACGAGTTCATCTGGTATCACCGCGAGGTGCCGGCGGAGGACCCGCTCCCCGTCCGCGAGGAGATCGTGCACGTCAGCGACGATCTGGTCGTGATCGACAAGCCCCACTTCCTCCCCACCACCCCGACGGGCGGGTTCCTGCGCGAGTCGGCACTCGTCCGTCTCCGCGTCCGTCTCGACAATCCCGACCTCACCCCGGTCCACCGTCTGGACCGCGCCACCGCCGGGCTGGTGATGTTCTCGGCACGCCCGTCCACACGGGGCGCCTACCAGACCCTGTTCGAACGACGAGAGGTCGCCAAGGTCTACGAGGCTGTCTCGACGCGGCCGCCGGGCTGGGATCCGAGCACGCCGGAGATCTCCGGACGCCCGGTCCCCCTCGTCCACCGCGACCACCTCGAGAGGCTGCGAGGCCACCGACGGGTCGCCGTCCGCCCCGACCTCCCGCCGAACACCGAGACCCTCGTCGACGTCCTCGGTGCCGGCAGGAGCGCGGCCGGGCGCCCGGTGCTGCACACGATCCTGCGCCCCCGGACCGGCCGGTTGCACCAGCTGCGGGTACACCTGGCGGCACTGGGGATCGCGATCCTGGGTGATCGCCGGTACCCCGACCTGCTACCGGAGATCCCGGATGATCACTCCCTGCCTCTCCAACTGCTCGCGAGGGAGTTGGCGTTCACCGACCCGCTCTCGGGTGAGCCCCGGCGCTTCATCACACGCCTGAGGTTGTCCGAGGCCCCGGTGTACGGCGACGCCAGAAGCTCAGGTGGGTGACCCCACTGGGCGAGGTGGTGGACTCGATGTGGAATCGCTCCTCGAGCCCCTCCACCCCGTCCCACAGCCGTTCCCCCCGGCCCAGGATGACGGGCACCACGACGATGTGCATCTGGTCGATCAGGTCCGCCCGGAGGAACTGGCGGATCGTGCTCGCTCCCCCGCCGATGCGGACGTCCAGGCCACCTGCCAGCTCGCGCGCGGCGTCGAGCGCCGCGGCGGGGTCGGCGTCCATGAAGTGGAACGTGGTGCCCCCGTCCAGCTCCAGCGTCGGCCTGGGGTGATGGGTCAGGACGATCACCGGGGTGTGGAAGGGCGGGGTGTCCCCCCACCAGCCACGCCACGTCTCGTCCGCCCAGGGGCCCCGGGTGGGGGAGAACTTGTTGCGGCCCATGATCTCCGCGCCGATACCCGTGTTCCACCGGCTCGCGAACGCCTCGTCGACCCCCACCGAGGCCTCACGGTCCCCGTGGAATCCCATGTCCTGGAAGGTCCGTGTCGGTAGCGCCCACTCCAACAACCGGTGCCCGGCGTGACCGAAGGGCGCCTCGAGGCACTGCCCCTCCCCCGTACCGAACCCGTCCAGCGAGACGGAGAAGTTGTGGACCCGGACCAGTTGCCTCCGCACTCCCGCTTCCCCTTGCGCGTCGGCGAGCTCGGCGACATGGGCCGCTAGGTTGGCCAGGGTCTGCTCGCCACCCTCGACGGCGTGGTACTCCTGCGCCGCGCGATCGCGGAGCTCCCTCGTCGGGAACACCGTGCGGAACTCGACACGGGTCCCCCCGCCGTCGGGTTGGAAGTCCAGGACGGACTCGAACGCCTCCGGATCCTCCGCGGACTCGCCGTGCAGTAGCGCGATCCGCTCCGGGGGGACGATCTCGCGCCAGGTGATCCACTCCTGGTAGTCGGTTCCGTCCGGGCCGTGCATGACGAAGTCCCACACGCCGCCCTCGCGGAACTCGAAGGACCGGGTGGTGGTGGTGAACCCCTCCGGTCCCCACCACCGCGCCAGGTGCTTCACCTCGGTGAACGCGCGGAACACCAGCTCTCGCGGCGCGTCGATGTACCTGGTGATGGCGATCTCGCGGTCCGCGGTCTCCGGCCCTGTCGGGTCACCCCGCCTGCTGTCCCCCATGGTCTACTCCTCCTCCTCGGCCCGCGCCATCTCGCGGACGTAGTCGTCCAACCTGTCGAAGCTCTCGTTCCAGAACCGCTCGAACCCGCCGACCCACTCGTGGACGGACCGGAGCCCGCCGGGGTCGAGGTGGTAGATGCGCTGCTTGCCCTCACGTCGGTCGCGCACCAGGCCGACCTCGCGGAGCACCCGCAGGTGCTTGGAGGCACCGGGCTGGGTGATCCCCAGTTCGAGCGCGACCTCGGTCGCCGGCCGCTCGCCATCCCGCAGCAGGACCAGGATCTCCCTGCGTTGGGGTTCGGCGATCGCGTTGAACACGTCCGAGGTCGTCGCTGCCCGTGCCATGGGCGCAATCATATTCCTATATAGGAAACTGTCAATGGGGAGCCTGTTCCCCCGCCTGCGCCGGCTCAGCAGGTGGGTGTGGGCGCCGCCCGGTTCCGGCGATCGAGGGTCCAGCTCACGAGTTGCGGGGTCAGCGGGGAGTCCGCGGCGACCAGCCCGTTGTGATCGCGGCCGGGGTAGGTCCGGTAGTCGAGCGGCTCGCCGTCCGCGCACCGGGCGTCCACCCAGTCCTGCTGCATCGCCGGCTTGACCAACGGGTCGGCCAGCCCCTGGGCGATCAGCACCGGCGCGGGCCACGGCCCGGTCGGCGAGTCCTTCAACGTCGCCCCCAGGTCGCCGTCGAGGACCGCGTCGGGGAACACCTGCTCAGGGATCTGGGTGCCCCGCACGAGGGCGGCGATCGCGTCCTTCTCGTTGAAGCACAGGTCGCCGATCCTCTCCACGCCGTGCGCGGTGCCCGGGTTGAGGTGCCCGGCCAGATCCAGCTCCGGGTAGACCTCGTTCCACGACTGCGCGATGTAGGCGGAGACCGTCTTGCCCCCCACCTCGTTTTTGCTCAGCTCGGCGAGCGTGTAGAGGTCCGTGGCGGGAGCCATCCCGGCGATGCCCAGCAGGGTCAGCTCGGGAGCGTAGTCCTGGGCGATCTGACCGGTCCACAGCGCACCGTGCCCGCCCTGCGAGTGCCCCCAGACAACGGTGTCGCTGCTCAGGGTCACCCCGTCGAGCTGCTGTGCCGCACGGGAGGCGTCGAGGACGTTGCGCGCCTCCACCTGTCCCACCAGGTACGGGTGCATCCCCGGGGTGCCCAGACCCACGTAGTCCGAGATCACCCCCGCCCACCCGTGCTCGGTCACCATCTCCGTGAGCGCGGCGCCCGCACCGTCGCAGAACGGGGTGGGGCTGAGGGACGGCGCGCAGCGCGGGACGATCCCGGTGGTCCCGTGCGCCACACTGAGCAGCGGGAGCGCGTCCGTGCCCCGGTCGGCCGGCGCGATGACCGTGCCGCTGACGGCCACCACGGTGTCGTCCGGCGCTGTGCTGGTGTAGAGGATGCGCCAGGCGTCGGCTCCGGCGGGGACCCCGACGCCGAGCGTCTCGGCCCGCAGCAGCACACCGGGCTCGGCGGGCAGCGGTTCGGTGGAGGTGTAGAAGTCATCGGGCGCTGGGCGGTCGTCACCGCGCAGCAGCAGGGCGCTGCCGACGGCGAGTGCGGCCACCAGCAGGAACACCGTCACCGCGAGGACGGTCCGCCCCCAGCTGCGGAGACGTCCCGATCCGGCCCGCGCTGCGGCGCGTTCCCGGCGGCGGTGGAGGACCGGGTCCAGGAGCCCGCGGAGTCCCACGAACACCAACCACGCGCCCACGCCGAACGTGATCAGCTCGATGGCCACAACCGGCCAGACCAGGCACAACAGACCCAACAGAACCGCGGCGGCACCGCTGAACACCCCCGCCACCCGGCGGTCGGTCTCGCTGCGGATCGCCGCCACGATCGTGTGGACACCGTGCACGATCAACGCGGTGACCATGACCCACAACAGACTGCGGATACTCGCCGACTGCCAGACCAGCACCACGATCCCGGCCGCGACCGTGGCGACGCCGGTGAGGATCCGCGCCCACCACCGCGAGTGTCCGGCGCCGTCGACGCCGAGCACCGTCGCCAGTCCGACGACGACGAGGCCGGCACCCGCCAGCCTGACGATCTCCGGGAGGGCGAGGTGGGCGAGGATCAACACCGAACCCGCGGCGATCGACACCATCGCCAGGACGATCCCGACGACCCGCCTGGTCCGACCGGACCGATCGTCACCCATCTCGCTCATCGTCATCCCCTCGCGGTGGGCTCAGGTCGTCGCACCGACGGCGCGGGCCGCCCCCGAGTGAAGATATCCGTTATCCCGGCCCGTCCTGCCTGAACCGGCTGACACTCCTCGGACGACCCCACCCGTGCGGTGGAGCGGACCGGCGTGGGGCCGCGAGGGCAGACTGGGCGCCATGGACGACCTGAGAGTGGCGCCCGGCCCGGGCATCCCCGACGGCCTCCGCGTGCCCGCGGGAGAACTCCTCGAGCAGTTCTCGCGCTCCTCGGGGCCTGGCGGGCAGGGCGTCAACACCGCGGACTCCCGCGTGCAGTTGAGCCTGGACCTGGCCAGCACCACGGCGCTGAGCGACGTCCAACGCACCCGTGCGCTCGGCCGACTCGCCCCGTCACTCGCCGGCACCGTGCTCACCATCGCGGCGTCGGAGCACCGGTCCCAGCGGCAGAACCGTCGGGCCGCCCGGGACCGGCTCGCGACCCTGCTCCGTGACGCACTGGCGCCGGAGGTCGTCCGGCGGCCGACACGGCCCACCTACGGATCGAGGCTGCGGCGCCTCGACGCCAAGAGCCGGCGCTCGCAGGCCAAGGCCGGCCGCAGGCGCCCGAGCGCCTCGGACTGAACGTCCGACGCACCGCCTGCCGGGGCGGTCGCTCCGCTGCGACCTACTGGTCGGGGGTCATCCAGTGGGACAGCTGCTCGGTGGAGACCTTGGTGAGCCACATCTGCCACAGCGGGCCGAAGGACACCCGCCGCACCCCCAGGTTCCTGAGGACGGCCAGGTCCCCTGCGCCGTGGCCCTTCACGGGATGAGCGGTCACGTTGACCGGGATCGAGACCGCCCCGACGAGTCTGGTCACCTGGTCGGCGGACGTCAGCCCCACCGGGTAGACCGAGCGCGCGCCGGCCTGCTCCATCAGCACGATGCGCTCGGCCGCCTCGGCGAGCGGATCGGAGAAGACCTCTCCGCCCAGCTTGACCGCGTCGGTGCGGCCGTTGATCACGAAGGGCACACCGGCGTCATCCGCCGCGCGGCGGGCGCCGGCGATGTAGTCGGCGTGCTCGTGCTTGTCCCGGACCCGGTCGCCCTCGCCGTGGACCACATCCTCGATGTTGGCCCCCACCGCCCCTGCCTCGAGCAACCGCGAGATCAACTCGTCCGGACCGAGCCCGTACCCGGACTCCACGTCCGCGCTCACGGGGATGTCGACCGACTCGGCGATCCTGCGCACCACCCCGAGGTACTCGCCGAAGTCCATCCGCTCACCGTCGGCGCTCCCGATGGCGTCGGCGACCGGGTGACTTCCCACGGTGAGTCCGTGGAACCCCACGTCCGCGGCGGTCCGGGCACTCCAGGTGTCCCAGACGGTCGGGAGGACCACCAGGTCACCCGAGTCGTGTAGAGCGGCCAGTTCCTGTGCCCGTGCACCCACATCGGTCATCGTCGACGCCTCCTCGGCAGTAGCGGTCGTCCCTCGACACTAGGCCTGATGGGACGGACGCGACACCGCCGGAACGCGCCCGCCCCGCGGGGACGGCCCGGCCCGGGACGCCCCGGTCGGGGTCCCCGCCGCCGGAAAACGCCGCGGACGCGTGCGTCGTGGGCCACAGTGCAGGGTGACGCCGAGACGATCACACAACCGCGCACGTGCACCGATCGACCACACCGGGGGGTTCTGGCCACGCCGGCCCGACTCGGGTGATGATGGTGCAGGCGTGCTGATGCCGTTCCACAAGAACACGATCAGCCTGAAAAGAAAAGAGCCGACATGACCCCAGGCAGAACGACGATCATCTACACCCTCACCGATGAGGCCCCACGACTGGCGACGGAGGCGTTCCTCCCGGTCGTCCGCACCTTTACCGACGCCGCCGACATCGATGTCACGACGAGCGACATCTCGGTGGCCGCCCGCATCCTGGCCGCCTTCCCGGATCGGTTGACCGACGAACAGAAGGTTCCCGACAACCTGGCCGAACTGGGACAGATGACCCAGGAACCGGGCACCAACATCATCAAGCTTCCCAACATCAGCGCCTCGGTCCCCCAGCTGAACACCGCCATCGCGGAACTCCAGGCCAAGGGCTACGACATCCCCAAGTACCCGTACGACCCGCAGACCCCCGAGGAGATCGAGGTCGCCGAGCGACTCTCCGCGTGTCTGGGCAGCGCCGTGAACCCGGTGCTCCGCCAGGGCAACTCGGACCGCCGCGCCCCGAAGGCGGTCAAGGAGTACGCCCGGGCCAACCCGCATTCGATGGGCAAGTGGTCGATGGCGTCGCAGACCCACGTCGCACACATGACGCACGGCGACTTCTACGCCGGCGAGAAGTCGATCATCCTCGACCGCGCCTGCGATGCGCGCATGGAGGTGGTGACGCCGGACGGCGAGACCCACGTCCTCAAGACGGTGCCCCTCGAGGCCGGCGAGGTCGTCGACTCCATGTTCATGAGCAAGAAGGCGCTCCTGGAGTTCTACGAGGAGCAGCTGAACGACGCCAAGGAGACCGGCGTCATGTTCTCGCTCCACGTCAAGGCGACCATGATGAAGGTCAGCCACCCCATCGTGTTCGGCCACGCGGTGAGGGTCTTCTACAAGGAGGCCTTCGACAAGCACCACGACCTGTTCGACGAGCTCGGGATCAACGTCAACAACGGCATGGTCGACCTGTACGACAAGATCGAGACGCTCCCGTCCTCCAAGAAGGAGGAGATCATCGAGGATCTGCACCGGTGCCACGAGCACCGGCCGGAACTGGCGATGGTCGACTCCGCCCGCGGCATCACCAACTTCCACTCGCCCTCGGACATCATCGTCGACGCGTCGATGCCCGCGATGATCCGCATCGGCGGGAAGATGTACGGCGCCGACGGCCGCAAGAAGGACACCAAGGCGGTCATCCCGGAGTCCACGTTCGCGCGGATCTACCAGGAGATCATCAACTTCTGCAAGACCAACGGGGCGTTCGATCCCACCACGATGGGCACCGTGCCGAACGTCGGTCTCATGGCGCAGAAGGCCGAGGAGTACGGCAGCCACGACAAGACCTTCGAGGTCCAGTACGACGGCGTCGCCAACATCGTCGACGCCGCCACCGGCGAGGTCCTGCTCTCCCAGGACGTCGAGGCCGGCGACATCTGGCGCATGTGCACCGTCAAGGACGCGCCGATCCGCGACTGGGTGAAGCTCGCCGTGGACCGTGCGCGCGCCTCGGAGATGCCGGCCGTCTTCTGGCTCGACCCGTACCGCCCGCACGAGAACAACCTGATCACCCTGGTGAAGAAGTACCTCGCCGACCACGACACCGAGGGCCTGGACATCCAGATCATGTCCCAGGTGCGTGCCATGCGCTACACGCTCGAGCGCGCGTGGAGGGGCCTGGACACCATCTCGGTGACCGGCAACATCCTGCGCGACTACCTCACCGACCTGTTCCCGATCCTCGAACTCGGTACCAGCGCCAAGATGCTGTCGATCGTGCCCCTGATGGCGGGCGGTGGACTGTACGAGACCGGCGCGGGCGGATCGGCGCCGAAGCACGTCCAGCAGCTGGTGGAGGAGAACCACCTGCGCTGGGACTCGCTCGGCGAGTTCCTCGCGCTGGGGGCCAGCCTGGATGACCTCGGCCGGAAGGACGACAACCCCAAGGCCACGATCCTGGCCAAGACGCTCGACACGGCGACCGGCAAGCTGCTGGAGAACCGGAAGGGACCGTCCCGCGTCACCGGTGAGCTCGACAACCGGGGCAGCCAGTTCTGGCTCGCGCTGTACTGGGCCCAGGAGCTGGCCGCGCAGACCGAGGACCGGGACCTGGCGGCGCACTTCGCTCCGCTGGCGGAGAAGCTGACCGCGGACAAGGACACCATCCTCGAGGAGCTGCTGTCGGTCCAGGGCTCCAAGGTCGAGCTGGGAGGCTACTTCCAGCCCTCCGTCGACAAGCTGCGGGAGGCCATGCGCCCGAGCGAGACGTTCAACTCCGCGCTCGCGAGCCTCGGCAACTGATCCGACCCGCCCGCCTCACCGCACCCATCGGCCGCGCGCCGGTGGGTGCGGTGTCGTCGGGTCCGGTGTCATTCGGCCCGGTGTCATTCGGCCCGGTGTCATTCGGCCCGGCGAGGGCACTAGCCGCGATAGGGTGAGCCAGGTCACACAACCTGGAGGGCACCATGAACCACGTCTACAGCGTCACCGAGATCGTCGGCTCCTCCCCCGAAGGAACGGATGCCGCGATCGCCAACGCGGTCGCCGAGGCCTCCAAGACTCTCCGCAACCTCGAGTGGTTCGAGGTGCAGTCCGTCCGCGGGAAGCTGGACGGCGACCGGGTGGCCCACTGGCAGGTGACCATCAAGGTCGGGTTCCGGCACGAGTCCTGAGCGTCATCGGACCCGTCCCGCGGGCCGCTCCCGCTCGGCGCCGGGCCGCTCCCCTGTCCGGCCGCATATAGTCGGACCAGGAGCTGGATTCGGTTCCCTGATGATGGGAGTCCGGATGACCGGAACCGCTCACCCGCCCGCCACCACCTCCGCCGCCACTGGCGATGGTGCCTCCCCGGGAGGCGAACTCCTCAGCCTCGGTCTGCTCGCGAGCTCCACCATGGAGAACGAGCGTCGACTCCCGATACATCCCCGGCACCTGGACCGGATCGAGCCGGACCTCCGCGCACGCATGATCGTCGAACGCGGCTACGCCGCCGACTTCCAACTCGATCCCGGCTATGTCGAGTCGCGCGTGGGGCGGGTCGCCGAGCGCGCCGAGGTGATCGACTCCGCTGACGTGCTGCTGCTCCCGAAACCCCAGCTGGGAGAGATGGCCGAGATCCCGGAGGGTCGCGTCCTGTGGGGCTGGCCGCACTGTGTGCAGGACACCGGGTTGACGCAGACCGCGATCGACCGTCGGCTCACCCTCATCGCCTTCGAGTCGATGAACCACTGGACCCGGCAGGGCGACTTCAGTCTGCACGTGCTCCACAAGAACAACGAGCTCGCCGGGTACTGCTCGGTCCTTCACGCCCTGAGCCTCACGGGGTCCACCGGCAACTACGGGCCCCGGCTGAGCGCGGTGGTGATCGGGTTCGGCGCCACAGCGCGCGGGGCCGTCACCGCCCTGAACGCCCACGGGATCCACGACATCCAGGTCCTCACCCAGCGGGGGGCCACGGCGGTGGGCTCGCCGATCCACAGCGCCCACATCACCCAGCTCAACACCGACGAGGGCGCGACCCACCTCAGCACGGTTCCCACCGAGGACGGCGACGTCCTGCTCCCCACGTTCCTCGCCTCGCACGACATCGTGGTGAACTGCACTCTCCAGGACGTCACAGCCCCGTTGACCTACCTGCGGACCGTGGATCTCGAGGAGTTCGCTGCCGGCAGCCTCATCATCGACGTCTCGTGCGACGCCGGCATGGGCTTCGAGTGGGCCGTGCCCACGGGGTTCGAGGACCCGATGTTCACCGTCGGGCAGGGTGTGCACTACTACGCCGTCGACCACAGTCCGTCCTACCTGTGGAACTCGGCGACGTGGGAGATCAGCGAGGCGCTCCTGCCCTTCCTGCGGACGGTCATGGAGGGGCCGGCCGCATGGGATGAGGACCTCACCATCTCCCGCGCCATCGAGATCCGCGAGGGAGTCATCGAGAACCCGCATATCCTGGCGTTCCAGGGGCGTGCCGCCGACTTCCCGCACGCGCGCGTCGGCGGCAGCTCGTAACCCCGCGGGGAGCAGACTCTTCCAGAAGGCACCGTGACCACCACGTCCGACCCCCGCCCCGTCGGGGCCGACGACCTCGTCCATCTCCGCACCTGTGTGGACCTCGCGGGGCAGGCGCTGGCGGCGGGGGACAAACCGTTCGCCTCTGTGCTGGTGGACGAGGCCGGCGAGGTGCGGTTCGCGGACCGTAACCGCGAATCGAGTGGGGACGCCACCAGACATCCGGAGTTCGCGATCGCCCGCTGGGCGGCGGAGAACATGCAGCCCGAGGAGCGGGCGTCCAGTGTCGTGTACACCTCGGGCGAGCACTGCGCGATGTGCAGCGCCGCCCACGCGTTCGTGGGCCTCGGGCGCATCGTCTTCGCCTCCAGCGGGGCCCAGTACGCGGGCTGGAAAGCCGATCTCGGCGTGGCACCCGGGCCGCTCGCCCCGCTCGGGATCACCGACGTGGTCCCGGGACTCCCCGTCTCCGGTCCGGTCCCCGCGCTGGCGGAGGAGATCAGAGTGCTGGTCGAGAGGTCCTTCCGGGCCGATCGACGGAGTAACGACGGCTGACGTCGCCGGAAGTCGGGTGACGACGGGCCGGTTCAGCGTGCACCGGGGTCCCCGGTCCTCTCCACCGCACCCCAGACCTCCCGCCAGTGCGCGGCCAGGGAGTCGAGGGTCTCGTGCGCGTTCAACCCGCTGGGTTGCGGCAGCACCCACAGCACCACGCCACCGGGCCACCCCGGTACCTCCGAGGTGTCCTGCTCCCCGTAGCCGGCCTTCGGTCGCGCGAAAGCAGTTCGGAAGGCGGTGATCCCCGCGACGGCGACGACCGCCGGGCGCAGCTCCCCGGCGAGCGTGGCCACGCGCACCGCACCCGCACGCAGCTCCTCACGGGTGAGCTCGTCGGCTCGGGCGGTCGCGCGGCCGACGAGGTTCGTCATCCCGATGCCCCGCGAGAGCAACTGCTGTTCGTCGGCGGCCGAGAACCCGGTGGCGGCATCGATGACGTGGTCGGTCAACCCCGCCCGGTGCAGTGACGGCCAGAACCGGTTCCCGGGTCTCGCGAACGGCGCGTTGACGGCCGCCGTCCACAAGCCCGGGTTCACCCCGACAATGAGCAACCGCAGGCTCTCGGCGTCAGTGGGCAGGACATCGTCGACCCCGTGCGGATCCTCAGTGGCGAACCGGGCGAGCTCGTCGCGCTTCGGGCGGCGCCCGCCCGACGGAGAGGGACGCCGCGGGATGCCGGTCACGACGATCTCAGCCATGGTGCGAGGTTAGCGCGGCACCTGACCGGGCGGGCGCGACGCATAGAGGACACACTCAGGCCTCTTCACCTGACAGGCTGGGACCATGAGCCCGACGGACAGCCCTGACGCACCGTTGATCGTGGCGAACGTCGACCGGTGGCGCGAGTGGCTG
Organism: Dietzia sp. Cai40; assembly: GCF_014145165.1. Taxonomy (NCBI): domain Bacteria; kingdom Bacillati; phylum Actinomycetota; class Actinomycetes; order Mycobacteriales; family Dietziaceae; genus Dietzia; species Dietzia sp. Cai40. The sequence goes on from NZ_JAALEB010000017.1 coordinate 16,758, forward strand.
ATCACGAACGGCGAGAGCTGCGACGGGACCTGGCTGATGCTCGCCAAGAAGGGGGTCACCTCCCCCACCTCGCTCTCCTATCAGGAGGCGCTCGAGGAGGCGCTGTGCAGCGGGTGGATCGACGGGCAGCGCAGGTCGCACGACGAGAAGACGTTCGTGCAACGGTTCACCCCCCGCCGCGCGCGTTCCATCTGGTCACTGCGGAACGTCGAGATCGTCACCCGCCTCGCCGAGGATCGGAGGCTGCGCCCGCGAGGCGTCGCCGAGATCGAGCGTGCGAGGTCCGACGGCCGCTGGGACCGCGCCTACGCCGGCTCCGCGTCAGCACAGCTCCCCGAGGCCCTCGTGACCGCGCTCGAGGCGACGCCGGCCGCAGGGGCCGCCTTCGCCCGACTCACCCGCGCCGAGCGCTACAGCGCGATCCACCCACTCCTGATCGCCCGGGACGACGCCACTCTCGAGCGACAGGTCGGACGGCTGATCTCGCGGCTCACGTCACCGCGATCAGGTCCCCCACGCGACATGATGTGACGACGACGAGGGCGGCAGTCGCCACGGCGAGACGCCCCGCGCACGGGACGCGATCCCTCTCCGCAGGGATCTGGGAGGATCTCCACTCCCAGTGTTCGGGGCCGGCCGACGGTTGCAGCCGATGACGCTCGAGCTCTCGCTAGCCGATCATGTAGGCGAAACCCCGGCCCGATTTCTCTAGTGCGCGGAGGAAACGTCTCGCCCGGCCCAGGTGGAACTTCACGTACTGCGCTTCCGATTCCACTTCTCCGACCGAGTCGCTGTTGTGGCGGGTGAACAAGGGGACAAAGTCCGCGCGGGTGATCGCGTCCAGATCGTCGGCTATCAGGGCGACGTCTCCGGGCGGGATCGCTCTCACCCACGGCAGCCACGCCTCCCAGCCGTCTAGAGGTGTCACCTCTCCTTCGAACATCCGGTATGCCGGCCTGGGCTCTTCGGCTGGGTCGGACGGCTCCGACATCCTCTGGAGATTTCTCCACGCCTTGTCGAGGTAGAGCATGTCTTCCTCCGCAGGCCCCTGCTGAAAGTCGGTCGTACCCATGGTGAAGCCGTGGGGCAGACCGACGGCGTCCGCGAACGGGTCCGGACTGATGTGAGCCCGTGGGTCGGAGAGCACCGCCTGCGTGATCTCGGCGTCGAAGGCGTATGCGTAATAGCGGATTCCCATGTGTCCAGCATCCAACCGCCACCAGGGATCCGGTAAGCCCTCCACATCGATCTGTGGACAACAATCGCGGATGATCTTCGCCTGTGAAAAACCTCCGAAGTTTCTCGGCGACGGTGTAGAGGCATAGCGTCAGCCGGATTCACGGGGAGTCGAGCAGCTCGATCCCGTAGTCGGCGACAACGGCCCGCACCTCGGCGAGGTAGCGCTGCGCCTGCGCAGTGAGCGGGATCCCGGAATGGCTGATCCAGCCGATCTCGATGCTCTCGTCCACGTCGAGCGGGATGGCGACGATCTCCGGATCGAGGTCGTCGCTGATGATTCCGGTGGAGATCGTGTACCCGTCGAGACCGATCATGAGGTTGAAGATGGTCGCGCGGTCGGAGACCCTGATCTCTCTCTTACTCGACCGGGTGGAGAGGATCTCCTCAGCGAAGTAGAACGAATTGTTCGCGCCCTGGTCAAAAGTGAGCCTGGGCAGGTCCGCGAGATCGTCGAGGGTGACGCGTTCCCGGGATGCCAACGGGTTCTGCCTGGAGATGAAGATGTGCGGCAGCGCTGCGAAGAGTGGGTGGAAGACCAGGCCGGAATCGCGGAGGAGCTTGTCGATGACCTTCCGGTTGAAGTCGTTCCGGTAGAGCACACCCACCTCGCTGCGGAGGGTCCGGACATCCTCGATGATGTCCCAGGTTCGCGTCTCACGAAGCGAGAACTCGTACTGTTCCGCCTCGCCTGATCGCACCATCCGGATGAACGCCTCGACCACGAACGAGTAGTGCTGCGCCGACACCCCGAGCAGTCGGCGGGACGGCGGCTGACCGAGGTAGCGCTGCTCCAGTAGGGACATCTGCTCGACCACCTGCCTGGCGTAGCCGAGGAACTCCGCTCCCTCGTCGGTCAGCGTCACTCCTCGGGCGGATCGGACGAGGAGGGTGCGCCCCACTCTGTTCTCCAGGTCCTTCATGGAGGCGGACATGGTCGGCTGGGCGACATATAGCAGCTCCGCAGCGCCGGTGATCGAGCCTTCCGCCGCGACCTCGATGAAGTAGTGCAGCTGCTGGAGGGTGATTCCCCTGGATTCTCGACGCATAGCTCAAGGCTATACAAACCCATACCAAATGGTAGTTACCCGATACCTGAACTGGGACTGCAGGATGGAGGCACAGACTTTCCGCCGCGCCGAGCCCGGCCGATCACGACCCGAACGGGACGCACATGTCGAACGAATTCACGTATCGCATCACCACCACCAGCTTCGACGAGAACTACTCACCGTCGGAGAATTCCCGAACCACCACGAACTTCGCGAACCTGGCCCGAGGCGAGCACCGTCAGCAGAACCTCCGCCGAACCCTGTCGATGATCAACCATCGGTTCAATGACCTCGCACGCCGGGACAATCCGACCGGGGATCGCTACTCCGTCGAGCTCGAGATCGTCTCCGCCGAGCTGCAGTTCCACTCGAAGGGCGCGGACCACCGGTTCCCCCTGATCGAGGTACTGGACATGCAGATCGTCGACCGGGACACCGGTGTTCGCATCCCCGGGATCGTCGGGAACAACTTCTCGTCCTACGTCCGCGATTTCGACTTCAGCGTTCGGCTGCCAGCGGTCAACGAGGGACGCTCCGAGTTCATCGTGCCCGGCGACTTCGGCGACCTGCACGGCAAGTTGTTCCAGCACTTCCTCGACTCCGAGGCCTACCGGGAGCGCTTCGAGGTGGATCCCGTGATCTGCATCAGTGTGTCCACGAGCCGGACCTACCGTCGGACCGGACACCACCATCCGACCCTCGGTGTCGAGTACCAGCAGGACGACTATTCGTTGACCGACGAGTACTTCCGCAAGATGGGGCTCCAGGTCCGGTATTTCCTGCCGCCCGGCGGAGTCGCCCCGCTCGCGTTCTACTTCCGAGGCGATCTGCTCAGCGACTACACCGACCTGCAACTCATAGGCACGGTGAGCGTCATGGAGACCTTCCAGCGGATCTATCGGCCGGAGATCTACAACGCGACCTCCCCCGCCGCAGAGATCTACCGACCGACCCTGGAACAGAAGGACTACTCGCTCACCCCGATCATCTACGACCGTGTCGAGCGCAGTCAGCTCGCGAAGAAGCAGGGAAAGTACACGGAAGACCACCTTGTGGAGCCCCATCGCGAACTCCTCGAGCAGTGGGCCGCCCGCTACCCCGTCCTCGTCGGATGACCACCGGAGGAGAGTCGACCATGAACCAGATCCTGCCCACGTCCATCGTCGGCAGCCTGCCCAAGCCCTCGTGGCTCGCCCAGCCTGAAACCCTCTGGGCGCCCTGGAGGTTGCAGGGCGATGAGTTGGTCGAGGGTAAGCAGGACGCGCTGCGCATTGCCGTGAAGGAACAGAGCGATCGCGGAATCGACATCGTCAGTGACGGCGAGCAGACCCGTCAGCACTTTGTGACGACGTTCATCGAGCATCTCGACGGGGTCGACTTCGAGCAGCGCGAGACGGTTCGGATCCGCGATCGCTACGACGCGAGTGTGCCCACCGTGGTCGGTGACGTGCGCCGCTCCACGCCGGTCTTCGTCGACGACGCGAAGTTCCTACGACAGCAGACCGATCGGCCGATCAAGTGGGCACTCCCCGGCCCTATGACGATGATCGACACGCTCTACGACGGCCACTACTCCAGTCGTGAGAAGTTGGCCTGGGAGTTCGCGACGATCCTCAACCAGGAGGCACGAGACCTGGAGGCTGCGGGGGTCGACATCATCCAGTTCGACGAGCCCGCGTTCAACGTCTACTCCGATGAAGTGAAGGACTGGGGCGTGGCGACGCTGGAAAGGGCGGCGGAGGGATTACGAGCGGAGACCGCGGTGCACATCTGCTACGGCTACGGGATCAAGGCGAACACCGACTGGAAGGCCACCCTCGGTTCGGAATGGCGCCAGTACGAGGAGTCGTTCCCCCTCCTGCAGCAGTCCAGCATCGACATCATCTCCCTGGAGTGCCACAACTCCCGTGTCCCGATCGACCTCGTCGAACTGGTCCGCGGCAAGAAGGTCATGCTCGGGGCGATCGACGTGGCCAACGAGAAGGTCGAGACTCCGGAGGAGGTCGCGGCCACGCTCCGCAACGCCCTGCAGTTCGTCGACGAGGACAGACTCCTGCCGAGCTCCAACTGCGGCATGGCGCCCTTCTCCCGGGACATCGCACTGGCGAAGTTGAGCTCGCTCAGCGCGGGTGCTCGCATCGTTCGTGAGGAGCTATCGGCCGCCAAGGCCTGACCTATCGGTCTGAGAACGCCGGCGGCCCCGCCTGCCAAGGCAGACGGGTCCCTCGCTGAAGCGCCGAGGATCACACGTTGAAGCGGAACTCCACCACGTCGCCGTCGGCCATCACATAGTCCTTGCCCTCCATGCGCACCTTGCCGGCGGCCTTGGCGGCGGCCATCGAACCGGCGGCGTCGAGGTCGTCAAAGGAGACGATCTCGGCTTTGATGAAGCCCTTCTCGAAGTCGGTGTGGATCACGCCGGCGGCCTTGGGGGCGGTGTCCCCCTTGCGGATCGTCCAGGCACGCGACTCCTTGGGCCCGGCGGTGAGGTAGGTCTGCAGGCCCAGGGTGTGGAAACCGGCTCGGGCCAGCGCGTTCAGGCCCGGCTCGTCCTGACCGATCGACTCGAGCAACTCCATGGCGTCGGACTCGTCGAGCTCGCGGAGCTCGGACTCGACCTTGGCGTCGAGGAACACGCAGTCGGCGGGGGCCACGGCGGCGCGCAGCTCGGCCTGACGCTCGGCGTCCGTCAGCACGGCCTCGTCGGCGTTGAAGACGTAGAGGAACGGCTTGGCGGTCATCAGGTGCAGGTCACGCAGCAGGGCGCGGTCCACCTCGTCCTGCGCCTTGAACAGGGTCCGGCCGTCCTCGAGCACGGCCTGCGCCTTGCGGATCTCCTCGAGCTGCGGAAGCAGGGACTTGTCCTTGCGGGACTCCTTCTCCAGGCGCGGAACGGCCTTCTCGAGGGTCTCCATGTCCGCCAGGATCAGCTCGGTGGCGATCACCTCGATGTCGGCCATCGGATCGACCCGGCCGTCCACGTGGATCACATCCGGGTCGTCGAACACCCGCACCACCTGGCAGATGGCCTCGGCCTCGCGGATGTTGGCGAGGAACTTGTTACCCATGCCCTCACCGGTGCTGGCGCCCTTGACGATGCCGGCGATGTCCACGAACGACACGACCGCCGGCAGGATCCGCTCGGAGCCGAAGATCTCGGCCAGGCGGGCCAGGCGGGGATCCGGCAGGTCCACGACCCCGATGTTGGGCTCGATCGTGGCGAACGGATAGTTCGCGGCTAGCGCGTCGTTGTTCGTCAGGGCGTTGAACAGGGTCGACTTACCGACGTTGGGCAGTCCGACGATTCCGAGGGTGAGGCTCACGAGGCCCGAGTCTACGTCCCGCCCCGACCGTGCCCCCTGCCCGCCACCCCGGCCGGTCACAGGGAGCGCGCCCGCGTGACCTCTGACATCATGTGTGACATGAGTGACGAGCCGAAACCGCCTCCTCCAGTCGGGACAGACGAGGAGCACGTCGACCGGTCCGTCCTCATCGGTCTCGGCGGACGATGGGTCACCGACTGGGCGCTGCGCCTGGCCATCCTGCTCATCGCGGGGTGGCTGCTGAGCCAGATCGGTGGCGCGCTGTGGGTGGGCATCCTGCCGATCCTGCTCGCGCTCATCGTGGCGACGGTCCTCTGGCCCCCCACGGGATGGATGACCCGCCACGGAGTCCCCAAGGCCCTCGCCGCACTCATCTCGCTCCTCGGGTCCCTCGGAGCTGTCGCGGGCGTTCTCGCCCTGATCGCCCCGTCGATCATCGACCAGAGTGTCCAGCTGGCGGATCAGGCCTCGGAGGCGATCGTCGAGGTCCAGGACTGGCTCCGGGGTCCGCCACTGAACATCCGGGACGAGCAGCTCGACAGCGTGCTGGGCCAGCTCAGCTCGACTCTGCAGGACCGCGGAGACCAGATCGCCAACGGCGTGTTCACCGGCGTGACCGCGGTGGGGTCGCTCCTCATCACCTTCGTCCTGGTCCTGGTCCTCACGTTCTTCTTCATCAAGGACGGCCCGCGGTTCCTGCCGTTCGTGCGCCGGATCGCCGGCCGCAATGCCGGCCGCCACCTCACCGAGGTCCTCACCCGCAGCTGGAACACCCTCGGCGGCTACATCCGGGCCCAGGCGATCGTCTCGTTCGTCGACGCCTTCTTCATCGGCCTCGCGCTGGTCCTCCTGGGTGTGCCGCTGGCGTGGGCGCTCGCGGTCATCACCTTCCTGGCCGGGTTCATCCCCATCGTCGGTGCGTTCACCGCCGGTGCGCTGGCGGTGCTCATCGCTCTGGTGGCCAACGGCCTGACCACCGCGATCATCGTGTTGGTCGTGATCATCGCGGTGCAGCAACTCGAGAGCAACATCCTCCAGCCGATCCTGCAGTCGAAGGCGATGAACCTGCATCCGGTGGTGATCCTGCTCGGGGTGGCCGCGGGCGGAACCCTGTTCGGCATCGTCGGGGCGTTCCTCGCGGTGCCGATCCTGGCGGTGGTCGCCGTGATGCTCCGCTACCTGGGCGAGCAGATCGATCTCCGGACCGGGGACGTCACCGCGTCGGACCTCGCGTCCGCCACCGACGAGGGTCGTCTGACGGCCTGGCTCGGCGAGATGTCGAGTTCGCGGTTCGCGCCGCTGCGCAAGAGCAGCAGCGCCATCATGGCTGGGATCAAGGACACCCGACCGGGACCGGTCCACGGGGCCCCGGACAGCGGGTCCGTCGGTGCGACCGGGCCGGGCGATTCGGTCGTGGGAACCCTCGAACTCGACGACGACGAGGTGGTCCCGCCGGATCCGGATGCCGACGATCCGTCCGCCGACCAGGCGAATCCTCCCACGGGGCCAGTCGACCCGAAGGCCGTGTACGGTAACCGACCCTCGCCTTCGGAGAGCAAGCCCAACGCGCTGCGGCGCTTCGGCAGATTCCTCGCTCGCCGACTCGAGAGTTAGAGTCTCATCCTGTGAGCACACGGAGGAGCGGACGGGTCCCGGCGGACGAGAGGTCCGTCGTCTCGACCGTTCGGGGCCTGCCGGCCTGGTCGGCAGTCCTGCTCGCGGTGGCCGTCACCCTCACCGGGGTGGCGATCGACTCGCTCTCCGGGGGCCTCGGCACCGGCTTCACCGTGGGCTACTTCCTCGGGTGCCTGATCGCGGTGCTGGCGGTGTCCCGCCGGGCGCTGTTCGTCGCCGGCATCCAACCGCCGCTCATCATGTCGGTGCTCGTCCCGATGGCCTCGGTGATCGCCGGAGCGGGGCTGACCGCGGCGGCCTTCTCCCGTTCCCAGATGATCTCGCTGGTGCTGCCACTGGCGACCAGGTTCCCGCTGATGCTCACGACCACCCTGGTCGTGGTGGCGATCGCCCTGATCAGGGCCTTCGTCCTCGAACCCCGCAGCCCGCGACCGGTGGCCGTCCGCCGCCAGCGGGCGGCCCCGGCGCACGCCCGCCGCTGAGGCTCCCGCGGATCCCGGGGCTCCCGGGGCTCCCGGGGCTCCCGCGGATCAGACCTTCTTGGGAACCCGCAGCTCGCGGGGCAGCGAGAACGTGATGGTCTCCTGGGCGGTCCGCACCGAGGAGACGTCGTTGAAGCCGTGGTCGGCCAGCAGGTCCACCACACCTCGGACCAGCAACTCCGGCACCGAGGCGCCCGAGGTCACCCCCACCGTGGTGACGCCCTCGAACCAGGACGTGTCGATCTCCTTGGCGTAGTCCACCAGGTGCGCGTCGCGCGCACCGGCCTGCAGGGCCACCTCGACCAGGCGGACAGAGTTGGACGAGTTCTGGGAGCCCACCACGATCACCAGGTCGCACTGCGGCGCCATCGTCTTGACCGCGACCTGCCGGTTCTGGGTGGCGTAGCAGATGTCGTCCGACGGCGGATCGATCAGCGTCGGGTACTTCTCCTTGAGCCGCCGCACCGTCTCCATCGTCTCGTCCACGCTGAGCGTGGTCTGCGAGAGCCAGATCAGCTTCTCGGTGTCGACGGGGATGTCGAGGGCGTCGACGGACTCCGGGCCGTCGACCAGGGTCACCACATCGGGGGCCTCGCCCGCGGTCCCCTCGACCTCCTCGTGGCCCTCGTGGCCGACCAGGAGGATCAGGTACCCCTCCCGGGCGAAGCGCTTGACCTCGGTGTGGACCTTGGTCACGAGCGGGCAGGTGGCGTCGAAGGTGTTCAGCTCCAGCTGCAGGGCGCTCTCGCGGACGGCCGGCGAGACGCCGTGGGCGGAGAACACCAGGTTCGACCCGTGCGGGACCTCGTCGGTCTCGTCGACGAAGATCACGCCCTGGTCGGTGAAGGACTCCACGACGTGCTTGTTGTGGACGATCTCCTTGCGGACGTACAGCGGGGCACCATGCTTGGCCAGGGCCTTCTCGACCGTCTCGACTGCCCGGTCGACGCCGGCGCAATAGCCGCGCGGTTCCGCGAGGAGCACTCGCTTGGTTGCCGGTTCGGCGATCATGTCGGTCTGCTCGGTCATGTCACCAGGGTACGGTTCATACTGGATTCCGACCATCACGCCTCCCGGACGCCCCCCGGCAGAGAGGTTCCCATGCTCCGTCCGTTCTTCCTCACCCGTGTCTCCATCGGGGTCGCCGCCTCCGCGGTGGAGCTCGCCGTGGAGCTCCCCGGTCGCGCGCTCCAGGCGGCGGTCTCGCTGCCCGCGGTCCCCGTGAAGGTCGCCGGCAGCCTGGTGCAGTCGTACCTGCACGCCGGCCAGACCGTCGCCGGTCTCGCGGTCAAGGGCGATCGGGTGATCGCGACGGTGTTCCCCTCCCGGTCGGACAAGCCGGAGTGGGCGACCTTCGACGAGGACCTCGACGACGACGGGGCCGGGGGCGGGGCTGACACCGCCGTGGGCCCGGGCGGGGACCGCGGTCCCGGCGGCGACGAGCCCGACGTTCCGACCGGCCGCGTCGCGCCACGCACCACGTGACCGCCGGATCGACGAGGTCCCCCAGCAGCCCCGAACAGCCGTGGCCGGTCCGGGTGGTCTCGGACCAGATCGCCAACTGGATCCACCGTCTCGGCGTCGTCTGGGTCGAGGGGCAGATCACCCAGCTCAGCCTGCGCCCGGGCACACGGACGGCGTTCCTCACCCTGCGCGACCCCTCGGTGGACAATTCGCTGACCCTCACCTGCCCGCCCCGCCTCATCTCCGAGGCGCCCGTGCCGGTCACCGAGGGCAGCCGGGTCGTGGTCCGGGGAACGCCCCGCTTCTACACCGGTCGTGGATCGTTCTCGCTCCAGGTCTCCGAGATCCGCCCGGTGGGCATCGGCGAACTCCTCGCCCGCATCGAGAGGCTCAAGCAGGCCCTGGCCGCCGAGGGGCTGTTCGACCCTCGTCTCAAGCGCCCGCTGCCGTTCCTGCCGACCTGTGTCGGGCTGGTGACCGGCCGCGCGAGTGCGGCCGAGCGCGACGTGGTCGAGGTGTCCCGGGGTCGGTGGCCCGACGTGCGGTTCGCCGTCCGCAACACCGCGGTCCAGGGACCGTCGGCCGTACCGCAGATCCTGGAGGCGTTGGCGGAACTCGACGCCGACCCGGTCGTCGACGTGATCATCCTGGCCCGAGGTGGGGGCTCGGTCGAGGATCTCCTCCCGTTCTCCGACGAGGCCCTGGTGCGGGCGATCTCGCGGTGTCGCACGCCCGTGGTCAGCGCGATCGGACACGAGCCGGACTCCCCGCTCTCCGATCTGGTCGCCGACCTGCGCGCGGCCACCCCCACCGACGCCGCCAAGCGCGTGGTCCCGGACGTCGCCGAGGAGCGTCGCCGCATCGTCGAGGCCCGCGCCCGGACCGCACGCGCCCTGCGGGGATGGGTGGAACGGGAGCGCGGGCAACTCACGGCGATCCGCTCCCGCCCGGTGATGGCGAACCCGTACGGACTCGTGGACTCACGGGCCGAGGTGGTGGCCGAGGCGCTCCGGGCGGCCCGGCGGGACATCACCCGGATCGTCCAGACCGAGTCCACGTCCCTCGGCCATCTCGCGGCGCGGCTGACCACGCTCGGACCGGCGGCCACGCTGGCGCGCGGGTACGCGGTGGTCCAGTCCGTCGCCGGGGACCACGACGGCCGGGTGGTCTCGTCCATCGCCCACGCCCCGCCCGGGTCGCAGCTGCGCATCCGGGTATCGGACGGCGCACTGTCCGCCGCCGTCCTCGGCACCACCCCCGCCGCGGGACGGCCCGCGGCCACCACCACACCGCCCGAGCCCGCCACACCCGAGGAGCAGTCCTGATGTCCGACGAGCAAACCCCCGTCTCCCAGCTCGGCTACGAGGAGGCCCGCGACGAGTTGATCGAGGTGGTCCGCATCCTCGAGGCCGGAGGCCAGGACCTGGACGCGTCCCTGGCGCTCTGGGAGCGGGGCGAGGAGCTCGCCGCGCGGTGCACGGAGCACCTCGACGGTGCGCGTGACCGGATCGATGCGGTGCTGGGCGACGACGACGACGCCGGAAGCCGTACCTAGGAGGCCGTACCTAGGAGGCCACACCCCCCGCGCGCCCGGCCGGCCAGGGTCGATCTGGCGGCGGTCGAACCGGTGGCGGTCGAACCGCTGGCTACCGGCTGCTCGGGAGCGGTTCGGCGTCCTGGACGGCCGCGGCCAACGCCTCGAAGTCCGAGGTGGTGGCCGACCCGGTCACCGCCACGCGGACGTCGTCCAGGTCCAGCACCCACACCGGACGGACGTCGTCGCCGGTGTACACGGTCCACTCCTGCCCGGTCACCGGCACGATGGTCCGGCTCGGTCGCGGCCCGCCGTTCAGTGACCGGAACGCCTCCTCGGGGGCGTCGGACTGGACCAGTTCGACGAAGCTCCGCTCGCCCGTCACCCAGCCGACGTGACTCGAGGTGGTGTCGGCGAAGCTCTCGACCCGCCCCGAGTTCGAGGTCCACTCCTCCGGGACGTCCGGGGACCGGACCGGGAAGCCCAGGCTGCGCGCGTCCTGGCGCAGGGAGGCCTCGGCGTCGAACTCGGGGATGGCGCCCTGCTGTGGTCCGGACGGGCTGAAGGTGCACTGGCCCGCGACTCCGGCGAAGATCCCGACGATCGCCATGAGCACCACCACCGACCAGAACATGTCGCGGTTGCCCTGCAGGATTCTCGGTTTCGGCTCGGCCACGGCGTCCAGTATCCCACCCACCCGGGGCATGTCGGGCGCCTGGCCCCCGGCGGGCGTCGGGAGGTGCAACAATGAGCGCCGACACCCCATCGTGCGGCGAGTGGCCACGTCTGTTCGCGCGCAGCTATCCGAGGAGCCCGACGCCACATGTCAGACGCCCTACGCCCCGACCGTAACCTCGCCATGGAGCTCGTCCGAGTCACCGAGGCCGCCGCGCTCGCGGCCGGCCGGTGGGTGGGCCGGGGCGACAAGCTCGGGGGTGACGGCGCGGCCGTGGACGCCATGCGCGAGCTCATCGGCACCGTCGACATGGACGGCGTCGTGGTGATCGGCGAGGGCGAGAAGGACGAGGCGCCGATGCTGTTCAACGGCGAGAAGGTCGGCACCGGGCACGGTCCCGCGGTCGACGTGGCCGTGGACCCGATCGACGGGACGCGCCTCATGGCCGAGGGCCGGCCCAACTCGATCGCCGTCATCGCGGTCGCCGAGCGTGGCGCGATGTTCGACCCCTCCGCGGTGTTCTACATGCGCAAGATCGCCGTGGGGCCGGACGCGGTCGGTCACATCGACCTGTCCAAGTCCACCGAATGGAACATCCTGTCCGTGGCCAAGGCCAAGAACATCGACGTCGGGGACATGACGGTCTGCGTCCTCGACCGCCCCCGGCACGCCGAACTCATCGCGGAGATCCGCGCGGCCGGCGCCAAGGTCCGGCTGATCATGGACGGGGACGTGGCCGGCGGCGTCGCCGCCGCCTCGGACGACAGCTCGGTGGACATCCTCATGGGCATCGGCGGCACCCCGGAGGGGATCATCACCGCCTGCGCCATGAAGTGCATGGGCGGGGAGATCCAGGGGCAGCTCTGGCCGCAGGACGACGCCGAACGCCAGAAGGCCGTGGACGCCGGCCTCGACGTGGATGCGTTCCTCGGCACCGACGACCTGGTCAAGGGTGACAACTGCTTCTTCGCGGCGACCGGTATCACCAACGGCGACATGGTCCGTGGCGTCAGCTACCGCTCGAACGGCGCCGTCACCAGGTCGCTGGTCATGCGATCGAAGTCGGGCACGGTCCGGCACGTCGAGGCCCGCCACCGCATGGAGAAGCTCCGCGAGTTCTCGGCGGTCGACTACGGCCAGGGGACGCGCGACAGCTGACCCCACCCGGGCCCGCCGCGCCGAGAGCGCCTGCACGGTGCGGCGTGCCCGCCTACTCTGACCGTATGGCTGACCAGAGTGGATTCCGTATCGAGCACGACACCATGGGCGAGGTCCGGGTACCCGTCGACGCGCTCTGGCGGGCCCAGACCCAGCGGGCGGTGGAGAACTTCCCGGTCTCGGGCAGCGGTCTCGAGCGCGCACAGATCCGCGCCCTCGGCCTACTCAAGTCCGCCTGCGCGACCGTCAACGGCCGTCTCGGTCTCCTCGAGAAGACCAAGGTCGACGCCATCGTGTCCGCGGCCGGACGGATCGCGGAGGGTGAGGTCGACGACCACTTTCCCGTCGACGTGTTCCAGACCGGCTCCGGAACCAGCTCGAACATGAACGCCAACGAGGTCATCGCCTCGATGTGCGCGGCCGAGGGCGTCACGGTCCACCCGAACGACGACGTCAACATGTCGCAGTCCTCCAACGACACCTTCCCCACCGCCACGCATGTCGCCGCGACGGAGTTGGCGCTGACCGAGCTCGTCCCCGCGCTGGGTGTGCTGGCCGGGTCGTTCGAGCGCAAGTCCGTCGAGTGGCGGGAGGTGGTCAAGTCCGGCCGCACCCATCTCATGGACGCGGTGCCCGTGACCCTCGGCCAGGAGTTCGGGGGGTACGCGCGCCAGATCCGGGCCGGGGCCGAGCGCGTGTGCGCCACCCTGCCCCGGGTGGGCGAGCTCCCGATCGGTGGCACCGCGGCCGGCACCGGACTCAACGCGCCGGACGGTTTCGGCTCCGCGGTGGTCGAGGAACTGCGCTCACTCACGGGGCTCGAGGAGCTGCGCCTGGCGGAGGACCCGTTCGAGGCGCAGTCCGCCCGCGACGGTCTCGTGGAGCTCTCCGGTGCGCTGCGCACGATCGCCGTCTCACTCACCAAGATCGCCAACGACGTCCGGTGGATGGGGTCCGGTCCCATGACCGGGTTGTCCGAGATCCACCTGCCGGACCTGCAGCCCGGGTCGTCGATCATGCCCGGCAAGGTCAACCCCGTACTGTGCGAGACCATCTCCCAGGTCGCCGCCCAGGTCGTGGGTAACGACGAGGCCGTGGCCTGGGCCGGCGCCACCGGAGCCTTCGAGCTCAACACGGCGATCCCGGTGATGGCCCGCAACGTCCTGGAGTCCGCCCGGATCCTCACCACGTCCACGACCCTGTTCGCCGAACGCTGCATCGACGGGATCGAGCCCGACGTCGAGCGGATGCGCCGGTACGCCGAGTCCTCGCCCTCGATCGTCACCCCGCTCAACTCGGCGATCGGCTACGAGGAGGCCGCCCGGGTGGCCAAGCACGCCCTGGCGGAGGGGTTGACGATCCGCGAGGCCGTCATCGCCCTGGGCTTCGTCCCCGACCCGCTGAGCGAGGACGAGCTGGACCGCCGCCTCGACGTGTTGGGGATGACGGGCCTCGACCGCGAGCGCTGACCCCGGACGCGGCCTGCCGCACGGGGCCGCCGAGACCCGGTGAGGAACACCGCGCTGCGTGCCCGGTCCGGGCACGCAGCGCGGTGTCTGCTCACCCGTTGGTCATGCCGCGGTGATCCGGCGCAGCTCCCCCGGCTCGGCGTCCGGGTGGAACTCCTCGAGCATCGTGGTGACCAGTTCGGCGATCGCCGAGCGCTCCGGGCGGTTGAGGGTGACGTGTGCGAACAACGGATGCCCCTTGAGCTTCTCCACCACGGCCTGGATCCCGTCGTGACGGCCGACCCGCAGGTTGTCCCGCTGGGCCACGTCGTGGGTGAGCACCACGCGCGATCCCGTCCCCAGCCTGGAGAGCACCGTGAGCAGGACGTTGCGCTCGAGTGACTGCGCCTCGTCGACGATCACGAACGAGTCGTGCAGGCTCCGGCCGCGGATGTGGGTCAGCGGCAGCACCTCCAGGATCTCCCGGTCCATCACCTCGTCGATCACGTTCTCGCTGACCAGGCCCTCGAGGGTGTCGAACACCGCCTGGGACCACGGCGACATCTTCTCCGTCTCGCTCCCAGGCAGGTACCCGAGCTCCTGTCCGCCCACGGCGTAGAGGGGCCGGAACACCACGATCTTGCGGTGGCGGCGACGCTCCAGTACCGACTCGAGCCCCGCGCACAGGGCGAGCGCGGACTTGCCCGTCCCCGCCCGGCCTCCGAGGGAGACGATCCCGATCGACTCGTCCAGCAGGCAGTCGATGGCGATGCGCTGCTCGGCGGAGCGACCGCGCAGTCCGAACACCTCGATGTCGCCGCGGACGAGCTTGAGGCCGCCGCCGTCGGTGACGCGGGCCAGCGCCGAGGACGACTCGGTCTGGACCCGGATCCCGCAGTGCACCGGCGTCTCCACGTCCAGGCCGGCCGCCCGGGCCGCGAGGGGCGAGGCCCCGCCATCGGAGAACAGGGTGTCCACGAGGTCCTGGGTGGCGGGCAGGTTCGCGACCCCGCTGTAGCCGGTCAGCACCACGTCCTGGGCGTGGTACTCGTCGGCGGGCAGTCCCACGGAGCCCGCCTTGACCCGCAGCGGCACGTCCTTGGAGACCAGGACGGTGTCGAGGCCCTCGGCGCGGAGGTTGAGCGCGCACGCGAGGATCCGGGAGTCCTCCCCCGTGTTCCGGAACCCGGCGGGCAGGATCGCCTGGTCGGTGTGGTTGAGCTCGACCCGCAGGGTTCCCCCCTGGTCGGTGATGGGCAGGTCGCCGTCGAGCCGCCCGTGGCGGAGGCGCAGATCCTCGAGGAGTCGGAGCGCCTCGCGGGCGAAGTAGCCCAGCTCGGGGTGGTGTCGCTTGCCCTCCAGCTCCCCGATCACCGCGATGGGCAGCACCACGCGGTGCTCGGCGAAGCGGGTGACGGCCCACGGGTCAGAGAGCAGAACCGAGGTGTCGAGGACGTAGGTGCGTACGGTGTCGGTCACGGCGGACTCCTGGCCCGCGGCACCCGCGGGCGAGCTGGGGGTGGACCGGTCGGCCCAGGTCACCTGGTGGTGACGGGGCCGGGTGCCGGCCCCCTCCCGATCGAGTGGATCGATCATCGGCTGGGACCTCCCGACGGTCGGCTTCCCCACCGACCGTTGTGACCCACGCTACGCCCGAATCACACGAGTGTGAGTTAACTCATCGTGAATTTGTCGGTCTCGCCGGGGTCCGTGACGCACACCGGGTCACGGCACCCTCTCGAACGCGGCGGCCAGGCCCTGTCCGCCGCCCAGGCACATCGTCTCCAGAGCGAGCCGGCCCTGCCGGCGGGCGAGCTCGCGGGCCATCGTGGTGAGGATGCGGGTCCCCGTGGCCCCGACGGGGTGGCCGAGCGAGATCCCCGAGCCGTGCACGTTGAGCCGCTCGCGGTCGGCCGCCGTGAAGCCGAACCCGCCCTCCCACTCCCGCAGGCACGCCAGGACCTGGGCGGCGAAGGCCTCGTTGAGTTCGATCAGGTCGAAGGCGGCGAGACGCAGCCCGAGATCGTTCAGGAGCCCGGCGGTGGCGGAGACGGGACCGATCCCCATCCGAGCGGGATGGACCCCGGTCACCGACCACCCGAGGGGCCTGACGTACGCGCGCAGCCCGAGGCTCTCCGCGCGATCGCGGGTGGTCACGACGCACACCGCGGCGCCGTCGTTCTCCCCGCTGGCGTTGCCGGCGGTCACGGTCGCGTCGGGGTCGAGCCGGGAGCGCACGGGGCGCAGCGCGGCGAGTGATGCCGCGGTGACACCGCGGCGGGGGTGCTCGTCGGTGTCGACGACGACGACGACGTCGTCTCCCCCGCCCCGGGGGACCCGCACCGGCACGATCTCCTCGTCGAACACCCGCCCGTCCTGCGCCGCGACGGCGCGCCGCTGGCTCTCGGCCGCCAGCTCGTCCTGCTCGGCTCGGGAGATCGAGTACTCGGCGCGGAGGTTCTCGGCGGTCTCGAGCATGCCTCCGGGGATCGGGTGGTCACGGCCGCCCGACGTCACCCGGCCCCGCGCGATGCGGTCGACGAACTCGACGCGGTCACCGCGGACACCGCCGCGCAGGCCGAGCGAGTAGAACTCGCTGTTCGACATCGACTCCGCCCCGCCCGCGATCACCACCTCGCTCGCGCCCACCGCCACCTGCATCGCGGCGTTGAGCACGGCCTGCAGTCCGGATCCGCACCGGCGGTCGATCTGGATCCCGGGGGTGCGGATGTCCAGGCCGGCGTCCAGTGCCGCGACGCGCCCGATCGCCGGAGCCTCCCCGTTCGGGTAACACTGCCCGAGGATCACGTCGTCGACGTCCGTGGCGGACAGACCGGTGCGGTCGACCAGACCGGAGATCGCGGCCGCGGCCAGATCGGCGGCCGCGAGCGGGGCGAGGGCGCCGTGGCGGCGACCCACCGCGGTGCGCACGGGTTCGCAGACCACGACGTCGGCGAGGGCCCGCGACATGCGGGAACTCACCGACTCACTCCACCATCATCCGGACGGTCTCGGCGACGACCGCCGGACGGTCGGAGCCCTCGACCTCCACGGTCACCAGACTGCCCAACTGGACCCCGGAGGCCCTGCGCTGGAGCGAGGTGAGCTCGATCCCCGCCCGGATGCGCGATCCCACCGGGACCGGTGCCGGGAACCGGACCTTGTCGACGCCGTAGTTGATCATCATCCGGAACCCCCGGATCTCCATGACCTCCGCGCCCAGCACGGGCAGCAGGGAGAGGGTCAGGTAGCCGTGGGCGATGGTGGCACCGTAGGGCCCCTGCGCCGCACGGACCGGGTCGACGTGGATCCACTGGTGGTCCCCGGTCGCGTCGGCGAACGCGTCGATGCGGTCCTGGGTGATCTCCATCCAGTCGCTGTACCCCACGTGTCGCCCGAGTTCGGCCTCGAGCTGCTCCAGTCCCTCGAACACCCTCATGACAGTCCTCCTCGCTGCACCAGTTGCGATGCGATGACGTTGCGTTGGATCTCGTTGGTCCCCTCGCCCACGATCATGAGCGGGGCGTCGCGGAAGTACCGCTCCACGTCGTACTCCGTGGAGTAGCCGTACCCGCCGTGGATCCGGACCGCGTCGAGCGCGATCTCCATGCCGACCTCGGAGGCGAACAGCTTGGCCATTCCGGCCTCCATGTCGCAGCGCTCGCCGGCCTCGGAACGCTCGGCGGCGTGGAGCGTGAGCTGGCGCGCGGCGGACAGCTTGGTGGCCATGTCGGCCAGACGGTGACCGACCGCCTGGTGCTTCCAGATGGGCTGCCCGAACGACTCCCGCTGCTGCGCGTAGGCGAGAGAATCCTCGAGGGCGGCGGCCGCCACCCCGAGGGCACGGCCGGCCACCTGGATCCGTCCGGTCTCCAGGCCCTTCATCATCTGGGCGAAGCCACGTCCGGGCTCGCCGCCGAGCACCCGCGTGGCGGGCGTGCGATAGCCGTCGAAGGCCAGCTCACACGTCTCGACGCCCTTGTACCCGAGCTTGGACAGGTCCCTCGAGACGGTCAGCCCGGGACCGTGCCCGACCAGGACGATCGAGATCCCCCTGTGCGCGGGCGTCGCCGACGGGTCAGTCTTGCAGAGCAGGGCGATGAGGCCGGAGCGGCGCGCGTTCGAGATCCACGTCTTGGCCCCGGTGATCACCAGGTCGTCTCCGTCGGGTGTCGCGACGGTGCCCATGGCCTGGAGGTCCGACCCCCCGCCGGGCTCCGTGAGGGCCATGGTCGCCCGCACCTCACCCGTGGCCATCGTCGGGAGGTGGGTGGACTTCTGCTCCTCGGTGCCGAACTCGGTGAGGAGCTTCGCCACCACCGTGTGCCCGCCCATGGCGCCCGCCAGGGACATCCAACCGCGGGCGAGTTCCTCGGTGACGCGCACGAAGCAGGGCATCGAGACCGGCATCCCGCCGTACTCCTCGGGGACGGCCAGGCCGTAGATCCCGATCTGCTTCATCTGCTCGATCCAGCGTTCCGGGTACTCGTCCGCGTGCTCCATCTCGCGCACGGACGGCCTGACCTCGCGGTCGATGAACCGGCGCACGGTCGCGACGAGGTCGGCCTCGTCCTGGTTCAGGTCCGGCACCGGTGACACCTCGTCGTCGTCTCGATCCGCCCGTCGGGCGGGGTCCGGACATCATCGCAACCCTCCATCCGATAGTCAATAATCATGCGCATGGTTTGGTTAGGATGCCGGTCATGGACACTCGCGACGCCCGGCCCGTCGGCGGACCCTACTTCGACCAGCTGGCGGTGGGTCAGGTCGTCGTCGACGCCCCGTCCGTCACCCTGACCGACGGTCTCGCCGCCGCACACCAGGCGATCCTCGGCGACCGGCTGCGGCTCCCCCTGGACCGTCGTCTCGCCCACGCCGTCACCGGCGGCACGGTGGCCCACCCGGGCCTCGTCGTCGACGTCGCGATCGGCCAGTCCACCCTCGTCACCCAGCGCGTCCGGGCCAACCTCTTCTACCGCGGCCTGCGTCTGCTCACCGCACCCCGGATCGGTGACACCCTGACCACCCGGACGGAGGTCGTGGGACTCAAGACCAACAGCCACTCACCGGGCCGCACCCCCACCGGGCTCGCCGCGCTCCGCATCACCACCACCGACCAGGACGGACGGACCGTCCTGGACTTCCACCGATGCGCCATGCTGCCCCTGGCTCCGGGCGTCGACCCGGACTCGTGCGCCCACACCGACGACCTGGCGGCGGTCGGGACCGCCACCACCCGGCCGTGGGCGACACCCGACGCCTGGGACCTGGCCGCCTACCGCGCCGCGGTCCCCGGGGCGAGTGACCCCCTCCCCGCCGAGGGCACCGTCCTGCGCCCGGGCGCCGACGTGGTCTCGAGCGCCCCGGAACTGGCCCGGCTCACCCTGAACATCGCGCAGACCCACCACGACGCCCGCGTCTCGGGCGCCGGCAGGTTGGTCTACGGCGGCCACACCATCGGACTCGCGCTGTCGCAGGCCACCCGGGCGCTGCCGACGATGCTCACCGTGCTCGGCTGGCACTCCTGCGACCACGTGGGCCCGGTCCGCGAGGGCGACACCCTGAGCAGCGAGCTCGTGATCGGGGCCGCGGTCGATCTCCCGGACGGGGGGACGGCGCTCGATCTGCGGTCGCTCGTCACCGCCCACCGGGCGGACGGTGACGCTCCCGTCCTGGACTGGTCGTACACGGTACTCATGCCCGGACGCCCGGATCGGGGATAATGGTTGTCATGAGTTCAGAAGGCGGCACGCGGCCGGGGGTGGGCCGCCCCAAGAAGACGGCGCTCCTGGTGGCCCAGCAGATCGTCGAGGACATCTCCCGTCGCGGGAACACCGTCGGCGACCGGCTGCCCCCGGAACACCTCATGCTCGAGCAGTACGGGGTCGGTCGCGGGACGCTCCGCGAGTCGCTGCGCTACCTGGAACTGCAGGGCGTGCTCATGCTCAAGCCCGGGCCCGGTGGCGGGCCGATCGTGCAGCAACCGGACGGGGGGACGCTGGCCGCCACGTTGAGCCTGCTCCTGCAGTTCGAGAACGCCCCGTTCTCCACGATCATGGAGGCCCGCACGGCGTTGGAGCCCACCATCTCCCGTCTGGCCACCTCGCGGATCGACGACGCCGGACTGGCCGGACTCGCCGAGAACCTCCGCCAGACGCGGGAGCAGATGGGCGACCAGGCCGCGTTCTCGGCCCACTCCGAGCGATTCCACGAGCTGATCGCCTGGAGCTCCGGGAACGCGCTCTTCGGCTACCTCTTCGATGCGCTGAGCGGCCTGATCGCCGGAGCCTCGATGGGCATCACCTACCCCAGGCGGCAGCGCGAGTTGACGTGCGACATCCACGAGGAGATCTACGCCGCGATCGCCGACCGGGACGGCGACACCGCGTCCCGGTTGATGTCGGTCCACATCCACGAGCACACCACGTACCTGGAGAAGCGGTTCCACAGCGCGCTCGCGAGGCCGATCCGGTGGGACCTCGACGGTTGACCCGGGTCACCGGGCCGTGCCCGTCCGAGGCGGATCAGATGTGGCGGCCGCCGGTGATCTCGAGGACCGTACCGGTCATGTAGCTCGACATGTCGCTGGCCAGGAACAGCACGACCTGCGCGACCTCGGAGGGCTCGCCGGCCCGGCCCAGGGGGATCTCGGCCATCTTCTCGTCCCAGACGTGCTGCGGCATCGCCAGGGTCATGGCGGTGCGGATGAGCCCCGGCTGGATCGCGTTGACGCGCACGTTCTTGAACGCGACCTCCTTGGCGGCGGCCTTGGTCAGTCCGACGATCCCCGCCTTGGCGGCGGAGTAGTTGGTCTGACCCTTCAGCCCGACCTTGCCGGAGATGGAGGAGACGTTGACGATCGCCCCTCCCCCGTGCTCCCGCATCCGCCCGGCGGCCGCGCGGGTGCCGTTCCACGTTCCCTTGAGGTGGATCGCGATGATGTCGTCGAACTGCTCCTCGGTCATCGTGCGCATCGTGGCGTCGCGGGTGACACCGGCGTTGTTCACGAACACCCCGAGCGGCCCGAACGCCTCCTCGGCCACGTCGATCAGGTGCTCGATCGCCGCCCCGTCACGCACGTCGCAGTTCACGTACCGTGCGGCGTCCTCGCCGCCCAGCTCGGTGACCGCGGCCGCGCCCGCCTCGTCGTCGATGTCCCCGATCACGACGCGCGCCCCGCTGTCGATGAACGTCCGCGCGATCTCCAACCCGATCCCGCGCGCGGCTCCGGTGACGACCGCGGTCCTACCCTCAAGAAGTCCCATGACGTGTGTCCTCTCCTCGTGCCCGCCCGGCCAGTTCGGCCAGGATCGCATCGGTGTGTCGGCCCAGTGACGGCACGGGCCCCATCGGTAGCTCTACGTCCGCGTAGGTGATCGGCGGGAGCAGGCCGCGGACGGGTCCGGCCGGGGTGTCGACCTCGCGCCACCGGTCCCGCGCCTCGAGCTGCGGGTGGTGGACCAGTCCGGCGACGTCGTTGAGCCGGGCCGCCGGGACACCGGCGTCGTCGAGTCGCGCGGCCAGCTCCTCCGAGTCGTACTCCCTGGTCAGGGACCCGATCAGTGCGTCCACCTCGGCCCTGCGCGCCACGCGGGCGATGTTGGTCGCGTACCGCTCGTCGTCGACGAGATCCGGCCGGTCCAACACGTCGCGGACCAGCGCCGCCCATCCCCGGTCGTTCTGCACCCCGATGAGCACCTGTCCGTCCCTGGTGGGGAAGGCGTCGTACGGGCAGATCGAGGCGTGCGACAGGCCCATGCGCCCGACCTGCCGGTCCGCGTACATCCGGATGTACATGGGGTGGCCCATCCACTCGGCTGTCGCCTCGAACATCGACACCTCGATCGTGGCACCGAGCCCGGTCCGCTCCCGACGGAACAGCGCCGACTGGACCGCCGAGAGCGCATACATCCCGGTCGCGATGTCGGAGACCGGGACGCCGGTCTTGGTGGCGGTCTCGGGGGTACCGGTGATCGAGCACAGCCCCGACTCGGCCTGGACGAGCATGTCGTAGGCCTTGCGGCCCGAGTACGGCCCCGCCTCGCCGTATCCGGAGAGGGTGACGACGACGAGCTCGTCCTTCCGCGACCGGAGCGCAGCGGCCCCCAGACCCAACCGGTCCATCGCCCCGGGTGCCAGGTTGCTCAGGACCACGTCCGCACGGTCGGCCAGCTCGAGCGCGACCCGCCGCCCGTCGTCGGAGGCCAGGTCGAGCGCGATCGACTCCTTGCCCCTGTTGAGCCAGACGAAGTGCGAGGCCAGGCCGTGGACGGTGTCGTCGTAGGACCGGGCGAAGTCACCCTCCCCCGGCCGCTCGATCTTGATGACGCGGGCGCCGAGGTCCGCGAGGTGACGGGTGGCCAACGGGCCGGCGACGGCCTGCTCGACCGCCACGACCGTGATCCCCTCGAGAGGGAGCGGCCCGTCTCCCGTCATCGTGCGGTGGCCTCGCGTGTCGCACCGCGCATGAGGCCGCCGCCGATGACCAGCCTCTGGATCTCGCTGGTCCCCTCGTAGAGGCGCAGCAGGCGGATGTCCCGGTAGATCCGCTCGACCACCACGCCCCGCATGTACCCGGTGCCGCCGTGGATCTGGACGGCCAGGTCGGCGACCTTCCCCGCCATCTCCGTGCAGAAGAGCTTGGCGACGGACGGGGCGATGCGTCGGTCCTCTCCCGAGACGTACTTGGCCGCGACCTCCCGGACCAGCGCCTGTCCGGCCATCACCCCGACCTGCTGGTCGGCGATCATGGCCTGGACCAGCTGGAAGTCGCCGACGGCCGTGCCCCCCTGCGTGGTGGTGGCCGCATGGGCCAGCGACTCGTCGAGCGCCCTTCTCGCCGACCCCACGGCGACGGCGGCGATGTGCACGCGACCGCGGGCCAGGGACGTCATCGCCGCGCGGTACCCGGCGTCCTCGTCTCCCCCCACCAGCGACGAGGCGGGGACCCGGACACCACTGAAGTCCACCTCTGAGGTCGGGGCACCCTCCTGGCCCATCTTGCGGTCCTTCGGTCCCACCGTGACCCCGGCCGCGTCGGCGGGGACGAGGAACACCGCGATCCCCGGGCCACCGGCGTCCGCGGGGCGAGTCCGGGCGAACACGACGAACAGATCCGCCACCGGCGCGTTGGTGATGAAGCGCTTGGTGCCGTCGATGACCCAGTCGTCGCCGTCCCGGACGGCCCTGGTCGCCAGCCCGGCGGGATTGGACCCCGCACCGTCCTCGGTCAGCGCGAAGGACGCGATCACCTCGCCGGACGCGATCCGCTCCAGCCACTCCGCCTTCTGCTCGTCGGTGCCGAAGTTCACCAGGACCTGCCCGGCGATCCCGTTGTTGGTGCCGAACAGCGACCGCATGGCCAGGCTGGTGTACCCGAATTCCATCGCCAGCTCGACGTCCTGGGTCAGGTCCAACCCCAGGCCACCCCACTGCTGCGGGATCGCGTACCCGAACATCCCCATCTCGGCCAGCCCGGCCCGGATGTCCTCCGGGACGGCGTCGGCGTCGGCGATCTCCCGCTCCCGGGGCATCACCACGGTCCGGATGTAGTCGCGGGTCGTGGCGAGGATGGCCGCGAAGTCCTCCGCGTCGACCTCGGGCCCCACCGAGTCCGCCTGATCGCTCATGACTGTGTCCTCTGTCGTCCGTGATGGCCCTCGCGGAACCACGATCCGGTGAAGTATGCTTCAAACTATTATCATCAATTACGGAGCGGGGCAATAGTCACCGCCGGACCCCCGGGAGCCACCGATGGCCGAATCCAGCGAGTCGCGACCGCTCAGCGGCATCCGCGTGGTCGAACTCTCCAGCTTCGTGGCCTCTCCCCTGTGCGGGCTCACGCTCGCCCAGCTCGGCGCCGAGGTCATCCGCGTCGACCCGGTGGGCGGCGCGGCGGACGTGCACCGCTGGCCGCTCGCCCCGGGCGGAACCTCGATCTACTGGACCGGCCTCAACAGGGGCAAGTCCTCGGTGACCCTCGACCTCCGGTCCGACGAGGGCCGGCAGTCGTTCCGGGACCTCGTCACCGCTCCCGGGGAGGGCTCGGGAATCCTCGTGACCAACTCCGCCGGCCGGGAGTGGATGAGCCATGAGCGTCTGGCCGCGGTTCGACCCGATGTCATCACCCTCGAACTGCTCGGACGTCGCGACGGCCGCCCCGGGGTCGACTACACCGTCAACGCCGCCCTCGGGTTCCCCGCGATCACCGGACAGGACGGCGGGCAGGGCGGTGGACAGGGCGGTGGACAGGGCGGTGGACAGGTGGTCAACCACACCCTGCCGGCCTGGGACGTCGCCGCGGGACTCCACGCGGCGCTGGCGGTGGTCTCCGCCGTCCGCGAGCGGGAGAGGACCGGCCGGGGCCGACGCATCGTGCTCCCGCTGGACGACGTCGCACTGGCCACCGCCGGCGCGCTGGGCTACCTCACCGAACCGCAGCTCGACGGGTCCACCCGGCCCGCCGTCGGCAACTACGTCTACGGCACGTTCGGGAGGGACTTCACCACCGCCGACGGGGGCCGTGTAATGGTGGTCGCCCTGACCACCAGGCATTTCCACGACCTGGCGCGGGTGACCGGGACCCGGGACGCCGTTGACGCCCTCGAGTCGGCCACCGGCGCCGACTTCGGTACCGAGGCCGACAGGTACTCCTACCGGGAGGTCCTGGCCGCACTGTTCGCCCGATGGTTCTCCGCCCACACCACGGCGGAGGTCACCCGAGCACTGGAGGACTCGGTGGTACTGCACGAGCGGTACCGCACGTTCGACCAGGTGGTGACGGAGGGCGATCTCGAGGCCAACCCGCTGTTCGCTGCACTGGATCAGCCGGGGATCGGCTCGTACCTCGCGGCCGCGCACCCCGCGACCTTCGACGGCCGGCACCTGGCCACCGGTCCCGCGCCGGACCTCGGCGCCGACACCGATCGCCTCACCGCCGATCGCCCCCGCGCTCCGATCGACTCACCGCCGATCGCCCCACCACCGCAGGGACCTGAGTCATGACCCACAAACCCGCCGCCCGCGACGGTGTCCCCGTGTACCTCACGGAGGAGCGGCTCGCGATCCGCGATCTGGCCCGCGACTTCACCGCCCGGGAGGTCCTGCCGGTCGCGAACCGCCTCGACCCGGAGAAGGGAGACATCCCCGACGAGCTCCGGCAGAAGATGGCCGATATCGGCTTCTTCGGCATCATGATCGGCGAGGAGCACGGCGGGCTCGGCCTGGGCGTGTTCGAGTACTGCCTGGTCGCCGAGGAGCTCGCCCGCGGGTGGCTGTCGGTCTCCGGTCTCCTCGCCCGTGGCAACGGGATGGGCGGCGGGTTCACCCCCGATCAGGAGGCGCGCCTGCTCCCCCGCGTCGCCCGCGGCGAGTGGCTGGGCGCCTACGCGTTGTCGGAGGCCGAGGCGGGCTCCGACGTCGCCAACATCTCCTGCCGAGCCGTCCGCGACGGCGACGAGTGGGTGGTGAACGGCACCAAGATGTGGTGCACCTATGCCGACCAGGCGGACTACCTCGTGCTGTTCGCCCGTACCGACCCGGTCCGGGACCCGGCCAAGCCCCACCGCGGGATCTCCGCCTTCCTGGTGGAGAAGGATCGCGGCGTGTTCCCCGCGGGCATCACCGGCAACCCCGTCCGCAAGATCGGATACTTCGGCTGGCAGACCTGGGAGCTGTCCTTCGACGACTTCCGGTTGCCCGCCTCTGCGCTGCTCGGCGGGGAGGGCAGGGGCTTCTACCTGGCGGTCTCCGGCCTGGAGGTCGGTCGCGCCCACACCGCCGCCCGCGCGATCGGCCTGGCCCGCGCCGCGCTGGAGGACTCGATCGCCTACGTCGCCACCCGCGAACAGTTCGGCCGACCGATCGGCGAGTTCCAGTACCTGCGCTTCGAGATCGCCCGGATGGCCGCCGACATCGAGGCCGCGCGCCAGCTCATGTTCTCGGTGGCCACGGACATCGACTCCGGGCGTCGCTGCTCGCTCGAGGCCGCCATGTGCAAGCTCGTGGCCACCGAGATGGCCGAGCGGGTGACCTCCCAGGGCGTCCAGATCCACGGCGGGGCCGGGTACACGACCGACTTCCAGGTGGAGCGGCACTGGCGCGACGCCCGGCTGACGCGCATCTTCGAGGGCACCAGCGAGATCCAGATGCGGATCATCTCGGATGAACTCCTCGGCCGCGACCACTGAGTACAGTCGCCACCATGAAGGCTGCGGTGTGCGTGGACACGGAATCCCCCCTGGTGCTCGAGGACATCCCGATCCCCGAACCCCGGGAGGGCGAGGTCCTGATCCACAACACGGCCTGCGGGGTGTGCCACACCGACCTCCACGTGATGAAGGGCGAGGTGGGGTTCCCGCTCCCCGGGGTCCTGGGGCACGAGGTCTCCGGAGTCGTCGCCGAGGTCGGCCGTGGCGTGACGGCGGTCCGCCCGGGTGACCGCGTGGTGGGCTCGTTCATCATGCCGTGCGGGTGGTGCGAGAACTGCGCCCGCGGGATGGAGGACCTCTGCGCCACCTTCTTCGAGTACAACCGCCTGCGCGGGACCCTGTACGACGGCGAGACCAGGCTTCACCGCGCCAACGGAGAGCCGCTGTCCATGTACTCGATGGGCGGCCTGGCGGAGTACAGCGTCACGCCCGCCACCGCGGTGTTCACCCTCCCCGAGGAGCTGGATCTGGCGGATTCGGCGATCCTGGGGTGCTCGCTGTTCACCGCCTACGGTGCCGTGCGGAACGTCGGGGATGTCCGGACCGGTGAGTCGGTCGCGGTCGTGGCCGTGGGCGGCGTCGGGCAGAACATCGTCCAGCTGGCCGCGGTGAGTGGCGCCGAATCCGTCATCGCCGTCGACGTGGACGAGGAGAAGCTCGCCCTGGCGCGGCGCATGGGTGCGACCCACACGATCAACTCGCGCGAGGTCGATGCGACCGAGGCGGTCATGGAGATCACCGGGGGCCGGGGCGTCGACGCCGCCTTCGAGGCGCTGGGCTCGGCCGCCACCACCCGCCAGGCCACGGACATCACGCGGGAGGGCGGCAGGGTCGTCGTGGTGGGCATCCCGCCGGCCGGGACGGTGCTGGACGTCGACCTCGCGCGGGTCGTGCGCCGCAAGATCCAGATCAAGGGCTCCTACGGCGCCCGCGCACGTCAGGACGTACCCGCGCTGATCCGGCTGCTCGCCGCGGGGAGGCTCGACCTGAGCAGTGTGATCTCCCGGCGTGTGGGCCTGGAGCAGGCACCGGAGACCTACCAGGCCCTCGACCGCGGTGAGGTCCTGGGCCGGGCCGTCGTGCTCACCGGGGCCTGACCCGCAGCACAGCCCCCGCCGCAGCACAGCCCCCGCCGCG
>NZ_JAALEB010000180.1:0-3896 GCF_014145165.1 Dietzia sp. Cai40
CCAGATGCCGGGGGGCGAAGTCCTGGTCAGGGCGGTACGGCGCGGCGGGTGAGTTGCCGTAGGGCAGATCGCCCTCGTGCGCCAGGGGTTCGGCGGGCCCGGCGGCCGGGCGGGTCGGGAACTGCTCCGTCGGGAACCGTTCCGTCGGGAACTGCTCAGGGGGGAACCTCTGGATGGGGGCGAACTGGTCCGTGGGCGCCGGAAGGCGGTCCCGACCGGCGTCCGAGGACTCGTCGGGCCGGTAGGGGAACTGCTCGTTCATGGCGTCTCATTTCACGGTGCGGGAGAGGCGACTCGACTGACGTCGGGGTCACCCTAGCCGCGGCCGCGCGCCGCTCACCCGGGGCGGAACGGAAATCCGGGAGAAGATCGGGGGACCCCTGCAGCGCGCCCGGCCGGGTCGTCAGGGTCTACCCCTACGAGCCACCGCTCTCCCGGCGTCTGTTGGGTACGTCACCTCGGCGAGTCGGGTCAATTGGCGCGGGCCTGAGCAGGTCAGTCGTCAGATAGGTCGACGCGATCGGCCGCCGCCTACGCCACCTGCATCGTGGTCAGGCAGGTCAGGTCGTCGTCGCCGGTGGAGACGGGCGAGGTCGTCGAGTCGCCCTCGTGCGCGATCGTCAGGGTGCCGGTGAGGTCGCGCGGGAGCCACAGGCCCACGAAGCCGTTGTCGTAGGTCGTGCGGGTCTCGTCGAGCACGGTCTGCCCGGTCGCCCCGTCCGTCACGGTCACCTGCACGGTCTCGCCGCCGAGCTCCCCGAGGCACGTGGTGAGGCTGTGGAAGAAGCAGTCGTGCGTGAAGGTCCGGTACGGGGCCACGGAGAGGTAGAACTCGTCTGCCGGCATCGGCAGCGCCGCCTCCTCGAGGTCGCCGGTGGGGTCGCTCAGGACCAGCTGGTCCGGTTCGACGGAAGCCCACAGGTCGTCGGGCCGCTCGGCCACGGGCATGGTGTCGAGCCGCTCGATCACCTGCCGGGCGTCCAACCCCTCGAGGCCGTGTCGCTCGACGAGGGTGGCCGCGGCCCGGTCGGAGGTGGAGTCCGGTTCCGGCCCGGCCGAGGTGCAGGCGGTCAGCCCCAACGATCCCGCGACCACGGCCGCGAGCAGGGCGCGACGGCGCGCGGACGGGCGGGGAACAGTCGTCAGAGCACTCGTCACGGTCACAGGCCGGCGAGCATCTCGCGCATCTGATCGATCTCCCGCTGCTGGGTGTCGATGATGGTCTGGGCCAGCTCGACCGCCTCCGGGTGGGTGCCGCCGGACACCTGGTCCTCGGCCATGTCGATCGCGCCCTCGTGGTGGACGATCATCTGCTCCAGGAACAACCGCGCGGCGTCGGTGCCCTCGGCGTCGGCCAGCTCCTGCATCTCCTCCGGCGAGAGCATCCCGTCCATCATGCGCATCTCGCCGGCGTCACCCATGTGGTCGCCATGATCGTCGCGGCCCATGCCGGGCTCGCCCCACTCCCCGAGCCACTCGTCGAGCTGCTCGATCTCCGGGCCCTGCGCGGCCTTGATCTCCTCGGCCAGCTCGCGGACGTCGTCGGGGACGCCCTCCTTGGCCAGGATGATGTCGCTCATCTCGATGGCCTGCTCGTGGTGCGGGATCATCATCCGCGCGAACCGCACGTCGGCGGCGGAGTGCTCGGACGCGTCGCCCTCCTCGGTGGTCGCGGGAGCGCCGTCCTCGGCGGTGGTGGTCGTGGCCGGCGTCGTGGCCGTCGTGTCGTCGCCGTCGTCGGCACAGGCGGAGAGCGTGAGGACGGCCACGGCTGCGGCGGCGAGGAAGATCCTGCTGGTCATCGTCGAGGTCCTTTCGAACGGAGCGGCCGGGCGCCCGGACTGCTGGGAACCATCCTGCCCGTCGGGTCCGGCGCTTCGGATGGAGGTCGTGTGAAGGTTTGGTCAAGGCCGTCGCGGGGGCGGCGGATCCGCAGGCGGGGCGCGATGATGGGACCCATGACCCCCAGCCCTGGCGACCACGGACAGGCCGGTGCACCCGGTCCCGTGCCGCGCCCGCCCACGGGGTTGCGGGCGATGGTCGTCGACGACGAGCAGTCCCTCGCCGACCTGGTCGCCTCGTATCTCCGTCGCGACGGATTCGAGGTCACCGTCACCGGCGACGGTGCCGAGGCGGTCACGCTCGCCCGGTCGGTGGACCCGGACGTGATCGTCCTGGACCTGGGGTTGCCGGGGCTGGACGGGGTCGAGGTGTGCCGGCGGGTCCGGGTCCACTCCGACGCGTACGTGGTGATGCTCACCGCCCGGACCGACGAGGTCGACACACTGATCGGGCTGTCCGTCGGCGCGGACGACTACATGACCAAGCCGTTCAGCCCCCGCGAGCTCATGGCCAGGATCCAGGCGATGTTGCGCAGACCGCGGGGTCCCGTGACCGGGTACGACGACGACGTGGCCGCCGCCGGGTCCGCGGGCAGCAGCCCGGTGGACGCGCGTCTGCGGAGGATCGGGGATCTGACCATCGACGTGGCCGGTCGCGAGGTGAGCGTCGACGGGCGGGCCGTCGCCCTGACCCGCACTGAGTTCGACCTGCTCGCCGCCCTGTCCCGCGACCCGGGTGTCGTGTTCACCCGGTCCCAGTTGATCGAGAGGGTGTGGGGCCCGAACTGGGTGGGCGACGACCACCTGGTGGACGTCCACGTCGCGCACCTGCGCCGCAAGCTCGGTGACGAGGCCGCGCGGGGTCGCTACGTCCGCACCGTCCGCGGAGTGGGCTACCGGATGGGGGCCGGGCGGTGAGCGGCGGCGCTGTCGGCGAGGTGCGGCGCGGCCGGCTCGCAGGGGCGAGTTTCGGGACGCGTCTGTTGGTGGTCATGGCCGGGGTGGTGGTGGGCTGCGCGGGGAGCGCCTGGCTCGTCGCCTCGGTGCTGGCGCCCGAGATCTTCCACGACCACCTCGGACAGGCCGGGATCGAGCACGACTCCGCGGAGGCCGCCCACGTCGAGGAGGCGTTCACGGATTCGATCGTCCTGGCCTGGGGGCTGGCGGTGGGCGTCGCGGTGCTCCTGGCGTTGCTGGCGAGCTGGTACCTCACCCGCAGGGTCCAGCGTTCGGTCGCGGTGGTGACCGCCTCGACCGCCGAGATCGCCGGCGGGCGCTACGACACGCGCGTCGCGAGTCCCGAGCTGGGGCGGGAGTTCGACGACCTGGCGACGAGCGTCAACGAACTCGCCCGGAGACTCGACGCCACCGACACCACGCGACGCCGGATGCTCGCCGACCTCGGTCACGAGATGCGCACCCCGCTGGCCACGATCGACTCCTACCTCGAGGCCGTCGACGACGGTGTGCGGGACTACGACGACGACACCAGGGAGGTGCTGTGGACGGCCACCCGCCGACTCGAACGCCTGGCGTCGGACATCGTGGCCGTCTCGGCCGTCGAGGAGCACCTGACCCGCCTCCATCCGGTCCCCACCACCATCGCCGGGTTGGTGGGGAGCGCCCTCGACGCCGCCCGTGAGCGGTTCGCGGACAAGTAGGTGGAGCTCACCGCCCGCGACCTCGTCGACGCCGAGGCCACCGTGGACATCGACCGCATGGGCCAGGTACTGGGGAACCTGCTGGACAGCGCATTACGGCACACCCCTGCCGGTGGCTCCGTCACCGTCAGCACCAGCCTGCTCCCCGCGGACACCGGCACCAGGACGTCCGGCACCGACACGGTGGCTCGGAGGCGGGTGTCCGTCACTGTCACCGACACCGGCGAGGGCGTGGCCGCGCACCACCTGGATCACCTCTTCGACCGCTTCTACCGCGCGGACACCGCCCGCGGCCGACACGGCGGGGGAAGCGGCATCGGGCTGGCGATCACCCGGGCACTCGTGGAGGCCCACGGCGGTCGCGTCAGCGCGGCCAGCGACGGCCCCGGGCACG
>NZ_JAALEB010000181.1:0-5068 GCF_014145165.1 Dietzia sp. Cai40
CCGCGCGACCCGCCCGACCCGCGCGCGCAACCCGCCCAATCGCCGCCGCGACCCGTCCAGCCGCCGCCGCTCCAACGAGAAGAGCGTTCCGCGCACCTGCCTCTCGGGCGATGTGCGCGGAACGCTCTTCTCGTTGGGGCGGGACCGGACCGGTGGGGCGGCCCGACCGGGGGCTACTTCTCCAGGGCGTTGACCACCGTGAGCTCACCGTCGGAGTGCGAGACGCGGATGCGCTTCTTGTCGAGCTTGCCGACGGAGGTCTTGGGGATCTCGTCGACGAACGCGAACTTCTCCGGCACCTGCCACTTGGCCATCCTGGACTCGAGGTGCGCGCGCAGGTCCTCGACGTCGGGGTCGGCCACGCCCTCCTTGACCACGATCGTGGCCAGCGGGCGCTCGTCCCACTTGGGGTCGGGGATCCCGATCACGGCCGCCTCGGCCACGGCCGGGTGCTCGAGGAGGTAGTTCTCCACCTCCACGGAGGAGATCCACTCGCCGCCGGACTTGATGATGTCCTTGGCACGGTCGGTGAGCTGCAGGAACGCCTCGGGGCGGACGTAGCCGACGTCGCCGGTGCGCAGCCAGCCGTCGTCGAACGAGTCGGAGTTCTCCACCTTGTAGTAGCTGCCCGTGATCCAGGGGCCGCGCACCTGGAGCTCACCCACGGACTCGCCGTCCCAGGGCATTTCCTGGCCGGCGTCGTCGACGATCCGGGCCTTGACCCCCGCGATGAACCGGCCCTGCGTGGTGCGCAGGTCGAACTGCTTCTCCTCCGGCAGGTCCGCCTTCGGCCGCGACAGCGTGCCGATGGGCGAGGTCTCCGTCATGCCCCACGCGTGGATGATGTTGATCCCGTAGTTCTCCTTGAACTTGCGGATCAGCGCGGGCGGGCAGGAGCTGCCGCCCACGACCACGGCACGGAAGCTCGACATGTCGATCGGGTGATCGACGCTGTACGCGTCCACGGCCTGCCAGATCGTGGGGACGGCGGCGGCCAGGGTCGGCCGCTCGGAGGCGATCATCGCGGCCAGCGGCTCGGGCTGCAGGAAGCGCTCGGGCATGAGCAGTGAGGCACCCACCAGGAACGCCGCGTACGGCAGGCCCCACGACATCGCGTGGAACATGGGGACGATCGCCAGCACGTTGTCGTCGAGCGAGATGTCCATCCCGTCCGACATGCACACCTGCATCGAGTGGAGGTAGATCGACCGGTGCGAGTAGACGACGCCCTTCGGATCGCCCGTGGTGCCCGAGGTGTAACACATCGCGGCGCCGGAGTTCTCGTCGACCTCGGGCCACTCGAACTCGGTGGGCTGGGCCGCCAGAAGCGCCTCGTAGTCGTGCACCTGCACGCCCTCCGGGGCCTCGAGGTTCGCCG
Source organism: Dietzia sp. Cai40 (assembly GCF_014145165.1). Classification (NCBI taxonomy): domain Bacteria; kingdom Bacillati; phylum Actinomycetota; class Actinomycetes; order Mycobacteriales; family Dietziaceae; genus Dietzia; species Dietzia sp. Cai40. Next base: position 1,379 of record NZ_JAALEB010000181.1, read on the forward strand.
CACCGCCGCCGGTGACGATCACGTGCTCGACGGTCGAGAACCGCGGCAGCAGGGGCTGCAGGAGCGGGATCAGGCTCGGGTCGACGATCACGACCTTGTCCTCGGCGTGGTTGGCCACGAACTCGAGCTGGTCCGGGAACAGCCGGATGTTCAGGGGGTGGAGCACCGCGCCCATCGACGGGATGGCCAGGTAGGCCTCCATGTGCTCCGAGTTGTTCCACTGGAACGTCGCGACGCGCTGGTCTGCGTCGATCCCGAGCGAACGCAGCCCGTGGGCGAGCTGGGCCGCCCGCTTCCCGAGTTCGCCGAACGTGACTTTCCGCGGGCCCTGATCGGTCCAGGTGGTGACGACCGCGTCCGAGTGGACGGTCGCGCCGAACGTCAGGATGGTACTGATGTTCAGCTGTTCCGGCTGCATGGTGCTGCGCATGCGAGGGGCTCCTCACTCAGGGGGGTGTCGGGGGTCACTGCTGGACACGACTCTACCTGCCGTCCAGGGCGTCGAAGACCTCCTGGACCGTCTTCATGGCCGAGAGGGCCGCCGGCGCCCCGCAGTACCCCGAGGCGTGAATCACGGCCTCGGTGATCTCCTCGCGGGTGAGGCCGTTGGTCAGGCCGCCGCGCACGTGACCGGCCAACTCGGCGTTCGCCCGCAACGCCACGAGCATGCCGATGTTCAACAGGCTGCGGTCGCGGCGCCCGAGTCCCGGGCGGTCCCAGATATTCCCCCACACGTTCTCGGTGACCACGTACTGGAGGGCCTCGGAGGCGGTCCCCTCGGCCCGGCCCATCGCGCGGTCCACGAAGGCGTCGCCCATCACCCCGCGCCGGGTCGCGAAACCCCGCGACCGGAGTTCCGCGGCCGAAGGCCCCTCGCCTGAACCGTTCGTCGTCGTCATCTCGTGGTCCTTCCTGTCGGTGGGTGTCGGAGGGTGGTCACGGCCCATCCTGCCGTCGACCCGGGGGTCGGCTACCCTCGGAGGGTCCGGCTCCCCCGCCGGACACCCGTGGTGCCCGGCGGAAGTCGGTGTGAATCCGACGATGCCCGCGCAACTGTGATCCCGCCCCGAGCGGGCGCGCCGGGTCGGCCGGTACCGCGGCACCGTACGAACTGACCTCGCACGAAGGACGGTTGCGTGCCGCGGCGTCCGCGTCGCTGCCGAGCTGCTTTCGTCCTGGCGATCCCCGGAGGATGTCATGCACCTGTCTCGAGCCCGGACCACGCCGCGATCCCGCTCTCTGCTCGCCGCCGTCCTCACCACCGTCGCACTGGTCGCCACGGCCTGCTCCGGGGCGGACGACCCGGCGGCCGACCAGACCGACGGCACCGGCGCCGCCGCCTCGGGCGAGCCGCAGGCGATCATCTCGCTCAGCCCCACCACCACCGAGATGCTCTACGCCGTGGGTGCCGGCGACCGGGTGGTCGCGGTGGACGAACGCTCGAACTATCCCGCCGATGCGCCGGTCACCGACCTGTCGGGTTACACCCCGAACCTCGAGGCGATCCTCGGGTACCAGCCGGACCTGGTCGTGGCCACGGACGACACCGGCGACATCGTCTCCGGTCTCGAGCGGTCCGGGGTCGAGGTCCTGCTGCTCCCCGCCGCACGGACCCTGGACGACACGTACACCCAGATCGAACAGGTCGGCGCGGCCACCGGCACGGTCGGCGAGGCCGCCGAGCTGGTCTCGCGGATGCGGGGCGAGATCGACGAGATCGTGGCCTCGGTCCCCCGGCGTGAGACCCCGCTGACCTACTTCCACGAGCTCGACGACACCTACTACACCGTCACCGACGACACGTACATCGGCGAGGTGTACTCCCTGTTGGGGCTGACCTCCATCGCGACCGGCGGGGACGCCTACCCGCAGCTGTCCGAGGAACTGATCCTCGAGGCGGACCCCGACCTGGTGATGCTCGCCGACGGGCAGTGCTGCGGGATCACCCCGGAGGTCGTGGCCGAGCGTCCCGGCTGGGGCGAGCTCGCCGCGGTCAGGCAGGACCGCGTCTTCGTGGTCGACGAGGACCTGGCCAGCCGGTGGGGCCCGCGCGTGGTGGACTTCATGCGTGAGGTGGCCGGGATCATCTCCACACTGACTGTGAACGAATCACAGCCCGAGAGGGAACCTGCCTCGTGACCCGTGCGTCGCCCCGCCACGCCCTGGTGTTGGGCGGAGCGACAGTGCTCTTCCTCGTGGCGCTGGTGGCGGGCACGCTGGTCGGTCCCGCCGACCTCACCCCGCGGGGAGTCCTGCTCGAGCTGGTCGGGCGACTGCCGTTCGTGCACGTCGACTCGGGGTTCTCGCCTCGCCAGCAGGTGATCCTGTGGGAGATCCGGATCCCGCGGGTCGTGCTCGGCGGGATCGTCGGCGCGATGTTGGCGATCGCCGGTGCGACCTATCAGGGCGTGTTCCGCAACCCGCTCGCCGACCCCTATCTCCTGGGTGTCTCCAGCGGCGCCGGGCTGGGCGCGACGCTGGCGATCGTCGTGGGCGGGGCCATGGGTTCGGCGATGGTGCCCCCGGCGGCGTTCGTCGGCGGCATGATCGCGGTGATGGCCACCTACACCCTCGGCCGCAGTGTCGGTGGCGGTCGGACCGAGGTCGTGATCATCCTCGCGGGAGTCGCGGTCGCCGCGTTCGCGAGCGCCATCCAGACCTTCTTCATGCAGCGCAACGACGAGACCCTGAGGCAGGTGTACTCGTGGATGCTCGGCCGGCTCACGACCAGCGGCTGGTCCGAGGTGCTGACCGTGCTGCCGTACGTCCTGGTCTCGGTCGCGGTGATCGCCCTGTTCCGGCGCACCCTCGACGTGATGGCGGTGGGTGACGTCGAGGCCTCCACCCTCGGCATCGCCCCGGCCCGGGTGCGGCTGGTGCTCATCAGCGTCGCCACGCTGGGCACCGCCGCGGTCGTGTCCGTGAGCGGCCTGATCGGATTCGTCGGCATCGTGATCCCGCACGCCGTGCGGATGGTGATCGGCCCGGGCCACCGGTTACTCCTACCGCTGTCCCTACTGGTCGGCGCGAGTTTCCTCGTCCTGGCCGACATCGTGGCCCGCACCGCGGTGAGCCCGGCCGAGCTGCCGATCGGGGTCGTGACGGCGGCGATCGGGGCCCCGTTCTTCCTGTTCGTCCTGCGTCGGAGCCGGGGGCTCATATGACCTCCACCCCGGACGCCGGCGAAGCCCTGTCCTGCCGCGGTCTCCATGTGGCCCGTGACGCCGTGCCCGTCCTGCACGGGATCGACCTGGTCGTGCCCACCGGGACCTGGATCTCCCTGGTCGGGCCGAACGGCTCGGGCAAGACCACGCTGCTCTACGCCATGGCCGGGCTCATCCCGTCCCGTGGGGAGGTCGAGGTCATGGGTCTGTCGCCACGGAGGGCCGGGCGACGGCGGGTCGCCCGGATGGTGGCGCTCATGCCGCAACGCCCGGTCGTGCCCGAGGGCGTGAGCGCACGGGAGCTGATCCGGCTGGGCCGCACTCCCCACATCCCCCGCTTCGGCACCGAGTCGCCCCACGACCACGAGGTCGTCGAGGGAGTGATCGACAGACTCGCGCTGCACGACCTCGCCCCGCGCATCGCGACCACGCTGTCCGGGGGCGAGCTCCAGCGGGTGGTCCTGGGCCGGGCGCTGGCACAGGAGCCCCGGGTGTTGTTGTTGGACGAGCCGACGAGCGCCCTCGA
>NZ_JAALEB010000182.1:0-4562 GCF_014145165.1 Dietzia sp. Cai40
GCACGCCGGGATGGCGTCTCGCCCGCACCGCGGCTCACGCGAGACGCCATCCCGGCGTGCGGCTGCGTTGAGCCGGCTCAGGGAGTGGGCGCGCCGCCGGTCACCGAGAGGGTGTTCCCGGTGGTGTAGGACGACTCGTCGGAGGCCAGGTACACGTACGCGCCCGCCATCTCGACCGGTTGTCCGGGCCGACCCAGCGGATTCTTGTGCCCGAAGATCGGCAGCTTCTCGGGCTTCTGGCCGCCACTCACCTGGAGCGCTGTCCAGAACGGACCGGGCGCGACGGCGTTGACGCGGATGCCGCGCGGTGCGAGCTGCTGGGCGAGCGACTTGGACATGGTGTTGACCGCCGCGCGCGAGGTGGCGTAGTCCACGAGCCCCGGTGACGGGGTGTACGCCTGCACCGAGGACGTGAAGATCACGCTCGATCCGGGCTGCAGGTGGGCGAGCGCCTCCTGCATCATCCAGAACGGCGCCGAGATGTTGACGTTCATCGTCTCGGCCCACTGCTCGGAGGACAGGTCCTCCAGGTGCTCGACGAAGGTCTGCCGGGCGGCGTTGAGCACGAGCACGTCCAGACCGCCGAGCCCCGCGACGGCGTCGCGGACGATCCCGCGCGCGACGGCCTCGTCACCGACGTCGCCGGGGAGCAGGACGCAGGTCCGGCCGGCCGCGCGCACGAGCGCGGCCACGTCGTCGGCGTCGGACTGCTCAGAGGGCAGGTAGCCGATCGCCACGTCGGCGCCCTCGCGTGCGTAGGCGATGGCCACGGCGCGGCCGATCCCGGAGTCTCCGCCGGTGATCAGTGCACGCCGCCCGGTGAGCCGGCCGTGACCCACGTAGGTGTCCTCCCCGTGGTCGGCGGGAGGGTCCATCTCGGAGGCCAACCCCGGAACCGGTTGCTGCTGGACCGGCACCTCGATCTGGTACTTGGTCGTCGGGTCGACGAGTACGGAATGCCCGGGCTGGTCAGAGGACTGAACTGTCGGATCGGTGGTCACGGATGCCTCCCTGGTCGTCTGGACTCCCGACCGTACGCCCCCGGCGACCGGATGCGAGTGGGCGCTCGATCCCCCAGAATGCGGACACGACACACGTCACCCGAACCGAAGGAGTGGGCATGCCCCGTTACCGCGTGATCGACCCCGAGCAGAACGTCATCGATGAGAAGGAGTTCGCCGACGACACCAAGGCCTACGACTGGTTCAAGACGGTCGAGGTCCCCGACGATGCTCTCGGTTACGCCATGGAGGTCGACATGGACGGTAAGTGGACCCGCTTCGAGATCAACGACGGTGGCACCAACACCTCCCCCGCGGCCGACGAGGGCACGGGCGTCGCCTGACCTGACTCAGGGCTGCTCAGGCCACGCAGCCGACCCCGACGGGCCGGCTCCCCACCGCGTCGATGCGGGGGGAGCCGGCCGGTCGTGGTTGTGGCGATCCCCTCGAGGCCGGCCCTCGCGGTCAGCCGGTCGGAGCCGATCGGGCGAACTCGACGACCGAATCGAGGTCGTAGCTTCCGGCGGTGGTCCCGAGCCCCCGGGCCACCTGGGCCGCGACCGCGCAGCCGAGGACGGCGGAGCCCTGCAGGTCGCGACCGAGATGACGCCCCACCAGGAACCCGGCGGAGAACGAGTCCCCGCAGCCGGTGGTGTCGACGACGTCGATCGCGAAGGCGGGTACCGCGATGGTCTCGTCCGGTGTCACGACGAGCGCGCCGTCGGCGCCCGCGGTGAGGGCCACGCACGCGACCCCGCGCTCGATCAGCATGCGCGCGCCCTCGGCCAGCGTGTCGGCGCCGGTGAAGCCGCGGACCTGGTCGTCGTTGGGCAACAGGTAGTCCACGTGCGGTAGCGCGTCCGCGATCCACTCGAGCATCCCGGGGTCGCCGTCGGCCAGGATGTCGACCGATGTGGTGATCCCCTTCCCACGGGCACGGGCGAGCAGCTCGCCGGCCGCCGGGCCGCCCAGGAACTCCGGCCCACCCAGGTGCAGATGAGTGAGCCCCTCGAGCGCGTCGTCGTCGATGTCGTCCAGGGTGAACACGCCGTTCGCGCCGATGCAGTGCCACGCCGGCCGGTCCCCGTTGGGGCGCACAGGGATCACCGAGGCGGACGTCTGTGCGTCCGCCTTGGTCACCAGGCGGCCGGTGTCGACCCCCTCCCCGCTCAACAGGGTCGTCAGGGTGCGCCCGATCGAGTCGGCGCCGACCGCACCGATGCTGCGGACCCCGGCCCCGAGGCGGCTGAGCACCACCGCGGTGCCCCCCGCGGTCCCGGCCGGGGAGAAGGCGATGGTGTCCACGAGGGCCCCGGCGGAGCCCTCCGGGATGGACTCGATCCCGATCGCGTGGACGTCGAGGACGTGCACTCCGACCGTCGCGATCGTCATGGATGAGATGTCGGTCATTGCGGGCTCTCCTTGGTGGTTCCGTACTCGAGGGTGATCGCCTGGACGACCGCGTCGTGTTGCTGCGCCTCGGTGAGGGGTCGTGGTGTGCCCACCCCACTCGCGCGGACGTGCAGGGCCGCCAGCCACTCCAGCAACAGCGCGTTGTCGAGGGCCTTGTCGAGGGAGGATCCCACCGTCACCGAGCCGTGGTTGGCCATCAGGACCGCCTGCCGGTCGCGCAGGCCGTCCACGACGAGGTCGGCGAGCTCGGGGGTTCCGAAGGTCGCGTAGGGCGCCACCCGGATCTCCCCGCCCAGCAGCAACTGCTGGTAGTGCAGTACGGGCAGCGCGTCCATCCCGGTCACGCAGGAGACGGCGGTGGAGAACGGGGCGTGGGTGTGGACGACGGCCCCCGCCTGAGTACCGGAGTAGATCCCCAGATGCAGCCCGAGCTCGGAGGTCGGCGCCAGTCGGCCGTCCACGTGCTCGCCCGTCGCGCCGACCACGGTGACGTCCTCGGCACGGCAGTCGGCCAGGACCACGCCGGTGCCGGTCACGGCGATCCGCCCGTCGTCCACCCGGGCCGAGACGTTTCCGGCGGTGCCGATGAGCAGCCCCTCGGCCGCCAGTCGCCTGGCGGTGGCGGCGACGTGCTCGCGGGCCCGCGACGACTGCCCACGGGATCCCGACGACTCCGTCGTCACAGCCCACCGGCCTGATCGATGCCGCGTTCGGCGTGCACGACGCTCTCGAGCGTCGTCATGGACCGGCGGAACTGGCCGGTGAGCGACTTCTCGAGAACCGGCGCGATGAGGCGGCCGAGGGGGCCGAGCCCGACCCGGCAGTCGACCCGGTACGTCATCAGGGTGGCCTCGGCGCCCAGCGGCTCGAAGCGGAAGGTGTTGACCATGTCGTGCAGTGGCGCGAACCCGGTCCCGGAGTCGACCCTGAGGGACCGCGGCTCGACCTTCCCCACCGTCCACACGGACCGCGTCGTGAGCGGCCCGATCGTCCGGTTCCGCTCGGAATAGGTCTCGCCCACGGTCGCCGCACCGTGGTGGGTGGTGACCTCCAGGGCCCCGTCGACCCACTCGGCGTACCGGGAGGTGTCGTCGATCACGGCCCAGATGTCCTCGACCGGGGCTGCGAGTCGCTGCTGTACGGAAACGGTCAGACGTGTCACGGATGTCCTCCTGAGTGTGCGATCACGGCGCGGGCGGCGGCCTCCCCGGAGCGGACCGCGCCGTCCATGTAGCCGTTCCAGTAGTCGGAGTGTTCGGCACCGGCCCAGTGCACTCGGCCGAGCGGCCGGTCGCGCCACTGACCGAGCGTGGTCAGGACGCCGGGGCCGAGGACAGCGGTCGGGCCACCCCGGGTCCAGCGTTCCGCGGTCCAGTCCTTCTCGAAGTATCCGACAGGCGCCAGCGCCGCGGGCCCGACCACCCGGGCGAAGCTCTGCAGGACCGCCCCGCCGCGCTCCCGGGCCGGACGGGGCGCCCACTTCCGCCACCCCGCTCCCCCCACGAACCCCATGAGGATCCCGGGTGAGCCGCTCGGCGGGGTGTTGTCGAACATCGAGCACACCGGGGTACCGCCCCCGCGGAAGACGCCCTGGCCGGAGAGTCCGTCCTCCCGCCAGAACGGGCGCTCGTAGATCGCCTCACACTTCATGAGGGTGCCGAAGGCCATCCTGCGGAACAGGGCGTCCTGGTGGGCGGGCAGCGACGGGCTCCACTCGATCTCGGCGGCCAGGTGGGGTGGCGCGGTCACGATCACCTCCTCGCCGTCGAAGGACCCCGCGTCGGTGGTGACGGTGACCCCCGTGGCACGGTGTTCGATCCGCCGGACGGGGGCGCCGAGGGTGACGGAGTCGCCCAGTTCCTCGGCCATGCGTTGCGAGATCACCTGCGAACCGCCCACGACCCGGGATTCCTGGGCCCCGCCGGCCACGCCGATCATCCGGTCCAGTGAGCCCGGGTGGATCTCGTCACCCGCGCCCGCGACATACGCCAGGCCGTACAGCGCCGAGGCCTCGGACGCCGCGGCCCCGAACGCCGAACCGAGGAGGGTGTCGATCAACTCGACCCCGCCGGCGCCGATCGCGCCGCGCCGCAGCCAGGTGGCGAGGCTCTGGGCGTCCAACCGGCCCGCGTCGGGGTGCTCCCACGG
>NZ_JAALEB010000183.1:0-6872 GCF_014145165.1 Dietzia sp. Cai40
TCCGGCGCTGCTCTGGGCCCCCGCGCTGCTCGCAGGTCGCGGCACGCGGTCAGGCGCCACCACGTGGATCCACGCGGTGGCGCCTGACGTCTCTCGTGGGTTCCGGCGGTGCCGCCTCCGTGCGGCGATCCGGTGCGCCCGGCTACGCGGCGAGCCGGCTCCCCTGGTGCCGGATCGCGGCCTCGGTGGAGACCAGGACGGTGCCGTCGACGACCCTGGCCGGGAACACGGACAGTCCGTACGACTCGTCGTCGACCCCGCGCCCGTCCTCCAAGGCGTAGGCCTGCTTGCCGATGGGGGAGATGGCCACGGGGACCCCCCCGCGGTCGCCGACGAGACCACGGCTCATCACGGCGGCCCGGGCGATCGGGTCGATGTTGCACAGGGCGTGGACACTGCCGTCGTCCAGGAGGTAGACGGCGATCTGTCGGCCGTCGGGCAGCAGGGCGGCGACGCCCCGCCCCGGGATGAGCCGCTCGAGGGGGCAGACCTCGATCTCGGTGGGGGACAGGAGTGCGGTCATGACGGTGTCCTTTCGGGGGTTCGGGTTGGGTCAGACTCGTGCGGGCATCGCGGGGGAGCCGAGGAGGACCGGGACCTTGCGGCCGTCCTTCTCCTCGAACTCGACGGTGGGGTCCGGGGACTCGGGCGCGTTGACGAAGGACACGAACCGGGCGAGCTTGTCGGGGTCGTCCAGAACCGCGGACCACTCGTCCACGTAGCCCGCGACGTGGGCCTCCATCCGACCCTCCAGCTCGGCGGCCAGGTCGAGGGAGTCGTCGCACACCACCTCGCGCAGGTGGTCGATGCCGCCGTCCAGCGATTCGAGCCAGGGCGCCATCCGCTGGAGCCGCTCGGCCGTCCGGACGTAGAACATCACCGTGCGGTCGATGTAGCGGATCAGCTCCTCGTCGGTCAGGTCACCGACGAGCAGTTGCGCGTGCCTGGGCGTCGCGCCCCCGTTGCCGCCGACGTACAGGTTCCAGCCGGTCTCGGTGGCGATCACGCCGACGTCCTTGCCGCGGGCCTCCGCGCATTCGCGCGCACACCCCGAGACCGCCATCTTGATCTTGTGGGGCGCGCGCAGTCCGCGGTAGCGGTTCTCCATCAGCACCGCCATCCCGACCGAGTCCTGCTGTCCGTAGCGGCACCACGAGGTGCCCACACAGCTCTTGACCGTGCGCAGCGACTTGCCGTAGGCGTGCCCCGACTCCATGCCGGCGTCCACGAGCCGCTTCCAGATCACCGGCAGTTCCTCGACGCGCGCACCGAACATGTCGATGCGCTGACCGCCGGTCACCTTGACGTACAGGTCGTGATCACGCGCGATCTCACCGATCACGATGAGTTGCTCCGCGGACACCTCGCCGCCCGGCATCCGGGGCACCACCGAATAGGTGCCGTTCTTCTGGATGTTGGCGAGGAAGTGGTCGTTGGTGTCCTGCAGTGCGGCCTGTTCCCCGTCGAGGACGTGGTCGGAACTGGTGGAGGCCAGGATGGACGCGACGGTGGGCTTGCAGATGTCGCAGCCGGACCCGTGGCCGAAGCGCTCGATCAGACCGGAGAAGGTCCGGATCCCGGTGACCGTGACGATCTCGAAGAGCTCCGACCGGGACTGCTCGAAGTGCTCACACAGCGCCGTCGACTGCTCGACCCCCTCCGCTTCGAGGACCTGCTTGAGCAGGGGGATACACGAGCCGCACGAGGTGCCGGCCCGGGTGCACGACTTGAGGTCGGCCACGTCGCAGGCGCCGCCGCAGATGGCCTCGCGGACGTCGCCCTTGGTGACGGCGTTGCACGAGCAGATCTGCGCCTCGTCGGGGAGCGCCTCCACCCCGACCCCGGGATCGTTACCGGTGGAGCGGGAGATGAGCGAGATCGGGTCGGGGGACGGCAGCGTGCGGCCGACGAGTGGCTTGAGCAGCGAGTACGGCCCGGAATCGCCGACGAACACCCCACCCAGGAGGGTCTGGGCGTCGTCGCTCATGACCAGCTTGGAGTAGGTCCCCGCGACGGGATCGTTGACCACCACCTCGAGGCAACCGGGCGTGACGCCGTGCGCGTCGCCGAAACTCGCCATGTCCACCCCGAGGAGCTTGAGTTTGGTGGACAGGTCGGCCCCGGTGAACTCCCCCTCGCCGCTGAGGATCGTGGCCGCGGCCACCTCGGCGGAGGTGTACCCGGGACCGACGAGCCCGTAGCAGGTGCCGTCGATGGCAGCGCACTCGCCGATCGCGTAGATGTTCGGGTCCGAGGTCCGGCACGCGAGGTCGGTGAGGATGCCGCCCCGCTCGGCGGTGTCCAGACCGGAGAGCCGCGCGAGTTCGTCCCTCGGGCGGACGCCCGCCGAGAACACCACGAAGGCGGCGTCGACGACCGTGGTGACCCCCTCGTCGTCGGTGAGTCGGACGGTCAGCCCGTCGGGCGTCTCGGCGATCTCCGTGCCGGTCACCGAGAGGTGGATCTCGATCCCCAGTTCACGGATCAGAGACGCCAGGACATGGCCGCCACCGGCGTCCACCTGCAGTGGCATGAGCCGGTCGTTGCGTTCGACCACGTGCGGCGTGAGCCCGAGCAGGCTCACCGCGTTGGCCGCCTCGAGGCCGAGCAACCCACCGCCGATCACGACGCCGTGGGAGCCCGACCCGGCGCGTTCGGCGGCCGCGCGGATCCCGTCGAGATCGTCGAGGGTGCGGTAGACGTGACATCCCGGGAGGTCATGGCCGGGCACCGGTGGGACGAACGCCCGCGAGCCGGTCGCCAGGACCAGCGTGTCGTAGGCGATCCGCTCGCCCGACGAGAGTTCGACCTCCCCGGCCTCGCGGTCGATCGCGGTGACCAGGTGACCCGATCGCACGGTCACCCGCGGATCGGCGCCGTGCCGGGCGTCCTCGAGGTGGAGCGACTCGCGGTCCCACGCCCCGACGTAGGAGGAGAGGCCGACGCGGTCGTACGCCGGGTCCGTCTCCTCGCCGATCACCGTGACGGTGAGATCGGCGGTGGCCCACCGGGACGCGAGGGTGGAGACGAACCGGTGGGCGACCATTCCGTGTCCGACGACGACGATGTGCTCGGTCATGTGGAGACCTCCTTCTAGCCTGTGCCGACCAGGCTAGAAAGCGCGTGTTTCCGCGCAGTGGCGGCGGATCACGGTGCCGTGACGACTTGCTCACAGGTGGAGGAGCGTCGGGTGAGGCCCACGGTGTCGAGCGGTGGGAGGGCTCTCAGTCGAGTGGCACGAGGTTGGCCGGAGACGCCGACACCTCTCCGACCCGGTCGAGGTTCTGGCGCAGGGTCTCCCACTCGCCGGCCGGGATCTCCTTGGTCAGCCTCCGCAGCACGGCGGCGTCCGGGGTGGCCCAGGCGACGGGCATGGGGGAGATGAACTGGTAGAGGTTGTCACCTCCGCGGGCGCTGCGGTTGCCCACCACGGCGACGCAGGGGACCCGCGTGCCCACGCGGACGTCGTGGCCCGGGATCTTCTCACAACTGCGGACGGCCAGAGCGGGGAGCGAGCCCGCGGACCGGTCGACGGCGCGGTCGACCAGGGCCAGCAGGGTGAGCCCACGCGGTCGCACCTCGGCGACGATCGCCGGGACGAGTTCCGAGGTGGCGTAGGTGTGCGCCATGGATCCCATCTTCCGGGGGATGTACCCGATCATGGCCAGGCACCCGATCGCGAAGACGCCGGCCAGCGCGGCGATGATCCAGCCCCACGGTTCGAGGCCCGAGTAGAGCAGCATCCCGGTCCCGGCGGCGAGGACGACGACCCCGAGGATCCCGGCGGACCACTGCAAACGACGCACCTCGGCCAGGCTCTCGTTGTTCTTCCGGACCCAGGCGTCGTCCACGGGGAAGTCGGCGAGGCGGTACTGCTCGTGAGGGGCGCGGGAGGTGCGATCGGAGGCCATGGACCCAGTATCCCAGGCGCCACGGCGAGGGTGGGACGCCCAGGGCGGGCCGTGTGCTCAGCCGATCCCGGGCAGCTCCGGGCCGAGCAGGTCGTCGGCGTCGGTGATCCGGTAGGCGTAGCCCTGCTCGGCGAGGAACCGCTGGCGGTGGGCGGCGTACTCCGCGTCGAGGGTGTCCCGGGAGACCACGGAGTAGAAGTGCGCCTGTCCGCCGTCCTTCTTGGGGCGCAGGAGTCGCCCGAGCCGCTGGGCCTCCTCCTGTCGGGAGCCGAAGGTCCCGGAGACCTGCACGGCGACGCTCGCCTCCGGTAGGTCGATCGAGAAGTTGGCCACCTTGGACACCACCAGGGTGGAGATCTCCCCGGCGCGGAAGGCGTTGAAGAGCTTCTCCCGCTCCTTGTTGGAGGTGGAACCCTGGATCACCGGGGCGTCCAGCTCGACCCCCAGTTCCTCCAGCTGGTCCAGATAGGCGCCGATCACCAGCGTCGGGGCACCGGAGTGCCTGGCCAGGATCTGCTTCACCACCGCGATCTTGGTGCGGGCGGTCGAGCACAACTTGTACTTGTCCTCGGCCTCGGCGGTGGCGTACATCATCCGCTCGTTCTCGGTCAGCGTCACGCGGACCTCCACGCAGTCGGCCGGGGCGATCCACCCCTGCGCCTCGATGTCCTTCCAGGGGGCGTCGTAGCGCTTGGGGCCGATGAGGGAGAACACGTCACCCTCCCGGCCGTCCTCACGGACCAGCGTGGCGGTGAGCCCGAGACGGCGACGCGACTGCAGGTCCGCGGTCATCCGGAAGACCGGTGCCGGGAGCAGGTGCACCTCGTCGTAGATCATCAGTCCCCAGTCCCGGGAGTCGAAGAGCTCCAGCGCCCGGTGCACGCCCTTGGTCTTGCGGGTGACGACCTGATACGTGGCGATGGTGACCGGGCGGATCTCCTTGCGTTCGCCCGAGTACTCGCCGATCTCGTCCTCCGTGAGCGTGGTCCGGGCGAGCAGTTCGCGCTTCCACTGCCGACCGGCGACGGTGTTGGTCACGAGGATGAGCGTGGTGGCCTTGGCGCGGGCCATCGCCGCCGCGCCGACCATGGTCTTGCCGGCCCCGCAGGGCAGGACGACGACGCCGGAGCCGCCCGCCCAGAAGGAGTCCGCGGCCATCTGTTGGTAGTCGCGGAGCTCCCAGGGCTCGGACTCGGTGGACAGGGAGATCTCGTGGGCCTCGCCGTCGACGTACCCGGCCAGGTCCTCGGCCGGCCACCCCACCTTCAGCAACTCCTGCTTGAGCCGACCGCGCTCGGACGCGTGGACGATCACGGTGTCGGCGTCGATCTCCGCCCCGAGCATCGGGGCGATCTTCTTGTGTCGCCTGACCTCGGCGAGCACTGCGGCGTCGAGAGAGATGAGGGTGAGACCGTGGACCGGGCTCTTGACCAGTTGAAGCCGGCCGTAGCGGGCCATGGTGTCCGCGATGTCGACCAGGAGCGGCTGTGGGACGGGGAAGCGCGAGTAGGTGACGAGCACGTCGACGACCTGCTCGGCGTCGTGACCGGCGGCCCGCGCGTTCCACAGGGCGAGCGGCGTGATCCGGTAGGTGTGGACGTGTTCGGGGGCGCGCTCGAGTTCGGCGAACGGGGCCAGGGCCTGCCGGGCGTCGCCTGCCTGGTCGTGGTCGATCTCCAGCAGCACGGTCTTGTCCGACTGGACGATCAGCGGTCCACCACTCACTTCGGTTCTCCTCGGTTCTCGCGGGCCCGCGTGGGTCCGACCCTCCAGTGTCCCGGAAATCGCGACGGAGGGTCGGGCCGGCGGGTGGGGTCAGCGGGTGGGGTCCACATCGGCCACCGAGATCACGCGGTGCAACGGCAGGGTCACGGCCTCGGCGGAATCGGGTTCCACCCCTTCGATCCGGCCCCCCGCGACGGAGACGGGGATGACGAGTCGCGACGTCGAGCGGCCCTGCGCGTCGACCACGGAGACCGTGACCGCGGTGCCCGACCCCGCGGCCTCGTGCAGGCGGGCGATGGCGGCCTCACCCGTGTACCCGTCACCCGAGGAACCGCGCGCCGACCGCACGCGGTCGGCCGAGCGCATCGCCGTGATCGCCGCACGGAGCTCGCCGGTGGTGGCGGTACGCGTCGGGACCCGGGGGGTGCGGCCGGGGGAGGTGGCCCGGACCCGGGCCACCGGGCGGGTGAGTGCGACGACGGCGCCGGAGGTGTCCTCGACGACGGGCGCGTACCCGTGCTCCCGGAGGGCCTCGACGAGATCCAACGGACGGGCCTGGGAGATGAGGACGGTCGGGGCGACGGAACGCAGGGCGCAACTCTCCGCCACCGGGGAGCCCAGGACCTGGGCCACAAGCGACGGGTCGTCACAGCGGAGGAACGACAGCGCGGCCCCCGCCCGGAGTCGACCGTGCCTCCGTGCGACGTCCTCGATGAGGTAGTCCAGGGACTGCGGGACCGGGGTGATCGAGGTCCGGGCGAGCAGATCCCTGATCCCGGCGGCGGTACGTCCCGAGTCCAGCGCCCGGCGCAGGGAGGTCTCGGTCACGCGGTAGGTGGTTGCGGCCCCCGCGGACTCGACGTCGGCGAGCAACGCGAAGTCCGCCGCGAGCTCCGGGACGAGCGGCCCGGGGGCGAGGATGGTGAGGTCGGCCTGGACGATCACCTCGGAGACGGGTTCGGGGAGCGCCGCCCTCAGGACCGGCTCGAGCTCGTCGGCCGAGGGGGGACCGGCGGCGGGGGGGACGGAGACCAGGATCCTGGCCGCGCTGGTGGCGGTGGTCCCCACCACGAGGCCCAGCCGACGCGCCTCGCCGACGGTCTGTGTGCAGGTCCGTGACCCGGCCCGCGCGAACCACACCGGCGAGAACCACCGGACGACCTCCGGCAGCAGGTCGTCACCGGGCTCGGCCCCGGGGTCGAGCCGGCACAGGGCGCGCAGGACCCGGTCGCGCTC